>CAKRHL010000016.1 GCA_934338765.1 uncultured Lachnospiraceae bacterium
GATACAGCCAGACCATAGTAAAATAAAGCAGGCAGGATAATTTTAAGGGATCTCCTCAAAGTTATCCTGCCTATCCTGTTAGAAAAAGTTTACATGAAATAAATAACCTGAAAATATTGTTTAAAGTGTAAAATTATGCCATCTGCTTCTGCTCTGCCTCGTATGCCTCGCGGACAGCCCGTGCAAGCTGATCCCCGCAGGAGGTAGATTTGAAACCGCATTTAATGCCCTTGACCTTTGACTCGATCCAGTCCACGGTCTGACCGTCCACCAGACGGGACACCGCCTGCAGGTTACCGTTGCAGCCTCCGGTGAATGATACATTGCTTATGACATTACCGTTGATATCAAAGTGAATTTCAGAGGAACAGGTTCCACTTGTTTTATAAGTATAGTTCATTGTAAAATCTCCTTTATCTTGATGGAACAGGGGATGATGTTGCAGGATCCTCGTCTCATGTTATTGTGATCGTAGTGATGATACCGCTTTTTCCATCACTTTGTCAATAGAGTCATTGATGACCAGATCTGCCTTGCCATCAGCAGGGGTAGAACTCTTGTTGATCAGTACCAGATGTTTTCCGTGAAAATAATCGATCAGACCGGCGGCGGGGTATACCACCAGAGACGTACCTCCGATGATCAGGGTATCGGCTGCCCGGATTGCCTCGATAGACTTTGTGATCACAGTATCATCAAGGCCCTCTTCATAAAGAACCACATCCGGTTTGATCATGGCGTGGCATTTCGGGCAAAGAGGTACTCCCTCGGATTGCAGAATGAAATCGGCATTATAGAATTCATGGCAGCGGGTACAATAATTGCGGAGAACGGAGCCGTGAAGCTCATAAACCACCTTGCTTCCGGCTGCCTGATGAAGTCCGTCGATGTTCTGCGTGACGATGGCCTTCAGTTTGCCCATTTCTTCCAGTCTGGCAAGAGCCGTGTGGCAGGCGTTTGGTTTAGCATCGGGATAGACGAGATTCTTTTTATAAAAGGCAAAGAACTCCTCAGGATACCGCACAAAAAATGTGTGTGACACCAGCTGCTCCGGGGTGAAATTCTGTCCCAGCTTTTTACTGTATAAGCCGTTAGAGCTGCGGAAATCCGGAATGTCAGAAGCAGTGGAAACACCGGCACCGCCAAAGAAAACGATGTTACTGCTTTCCTGTAAAATATCTGTCAGCTGTGAGATTTTTTCGTCCATTAGCAAGTCTCCTTTCTGCTTTTAAGTGTAGCATATTTAAAAGGAAAATAAAATGGTTGCATTTTTGAAAAATTGTGATATTCTAATAAAAGATAATACGTTGAAGAGACGAGTACATGGCGTGCGTGATTCCAGAGAGAGGCAGACCGGGTTCATCGGTTGCTGTGACTGCCTTATTCACAAAGCGATGGAAGACCAGCTCTGAGTGGCTTTAATCCAGCCCGGCCGACACCGTTATCGTCACAATGAAGGTGAGATCAGATATGATTCATGTTTTGTATGCCTCCGGCAGATATGGCAGGAGTGGATATGATAAAAATGTGTGTTATTTGATCCCGCGAACGAGGGTGGAACCGCGTATGAATTTACGCCCCTTCTGGCATGGTATGTCAGAGGGGGCTTTTTGAGTTCATAGGATTTTCATTTTATCAGGAAATGGCCGGTCTTCTTCTGACAAGTATTCAAAGACGGATCTATGGCAGGCGCTGCGCCGGGATTCGTAAAAGGTGGCAGCGCAGAAAAGAGGGAAATCATGAAAGTAACATTAAAAGATGGCTCCTTTAAGGAGTATGACCAGCCAATGTCCATCTACGATATCGCTCTTGATATCAGTGAGGGACTGGCACGTGTAGCATGTGTGGGAGAGATTGATGGTGAGGTCAGGGATCTGCGTACCATGGTAGATAAGGATTGTACTTTAAATATTCTGACCTTTGATTCCGATGAGGGAAAGAAAGCATACCGTCATACCTGTGCCCATGTTCTGGCTCAGGCAGTGAAGAATCTTTATCCGGATGCAAAGCTGACCATCGGACCGGCGATTGACAATGGATATTACTATGACTTCGATATGCCAAGTCTGGACCGTGATGCACTGGATGCGATCGAGAAGGAAATGAAGAAGATCATCAAAAAGGGAGACCGTCTGGAGCGTTATACTCTGTCAAAGGATGAGGCGATCAAGCTTATGACAGAGAGAGACGAGCCATATAAGGTAGAGATGATCGAGGAGCATCCGGATACCGATGAGCTGAGCTTTTATCAGCAGGGCGATTTCATTGAGTTCTGTGCAGGACCACATCTGATGAGCACAAAGCCGATCAAGGCATTTAAGCTGACATCTTCTTCCGGAGCATACTGGAGAGGAGACGAGCACAATAAGATGCTCACCAGAATTTACGGTACCGCTTATACGAAGAAAGCCGATCTGGAGGAGTATCTGGAGTATCTGGCAGACATTAAGAACCGTGACCACAACAAGCTTGGCCGTGATATGGACTTGTTTACAACTGTTGACGTGATCGGTCAGGGACTTCCGCTGTTTATGCCAAAGGGAACCAAGATGATCCAGAAGCTGCAGCGCTGGATCGAGGATCTGGAGGACAACGAGTGGGGATATGTCCGTACCCGCACTCCTCTGATGGCAAAATCCGATCTTTATAAGATCTCTGATCACTGGGGTCATTACAAAGAGGGAATGTTTATTCTGGGAGAGGATGATGAGGACGAGAATGGAAACAGCGTTTCCGGCCGCGATATCTTTGCCCTTCGTCCAATGACCTGTCCGTTCCAGTATTATGTATATAAGGCACGTCAGAAATCATACCGGGATCTTCCATATCGTATGGGTGAGACATCGACGCTGTTCCGTAACGAGGATTCCGGTGAGATGCACGGCCTGACCCGTGTCCGCCAGTTTACGATCTCTGAGGGACATCTGGTATGTACACCGGAGCAGATCGCTGATGAGTTTAAGAACTGCGTCCGTCTGGCAAGATATTGTCTGGAGACACTGGGACTGGAAGAGGACGTGACCTACCGCATGTCCAAGTGGGATCCGGAGCACCCGGACAAATATCTCGGTGATGCCGAGGAGTGGGACCGTGTAGAAGGTGCGATGCGTGAGATTCTGGATGATATCGGTATGGAATATACAGAGGAGGCAGGAGAGGCTGCTTTCTATGGTCCAAAGCTTGATATTCAGGCAAAGAACGTGTACGGAAAAGAGGACACCATGATCACGATCCAGCTGGATATGTTCCTGGCCGAGCGTTTTGATATGTATTATATTGATCAGAACGGTGACAAGAAGCGTCCTTATATTATTCACAGAACATCTCTCGGATGCTATGAGCGTACCCTTGCATGGCTGATCGAGAAGTATGCAGGCAAGTTCCCGACATGGCTTTGTCCTGAGCAGGTTCGTGTACTGCCGATTTCTGATAAGTATATGGACTATGCAGAGAGTGTACTGGCAGAGCTTAAGAAGAATGGTATCGACGCTACCGTGGACGGACGTTCTGAGAAGATCGGTTACAAAATCCGTGAGGCACGTATGGATAAGCTTCCTTATATGCTGGTTGTGGGCGGCAAGGAGGAAGAGGCTGGTCTTGTCTCTGTCCGCAGCCGTTTTGCCGGTGATGAGGGTCAGAAGCCTCTGGCAGATTTTATCAATGATATCTGTCAGGAGATCCGTACAAAGGAGATCCGCAAGGAGCTTCCGGAGGACGAGAAGAAATAACATTAATTTTCCATGGATATAACAAGAGGGAGCAGATCTGTAGAAAGGTCTGCTCCCTCTTAAGTTTTTTAATAATTTTGCCGATGTAAGTAACAGAGTATCCGTTGATGTGGATCAAACGGAAGGAATATACTGAAAGGTGAGCGAAACATGAATGTAAATGATATCATAGCACAGACCACCGGAGTAAGCAGGAGAAAGACCGCATTTGGTCCGGATTCCTTTATGAGGATCGGAAAACGTGGTCAGGTGGTACAGGGCGTGATCGCCGGGGTATCGGACAAGGTTTCCATCAGCTTTAATGGCACGGAGGTATTAGTTCCCGGGTCATCAGTACAAAATGCCACGGAAGGCGAAACAAGAAATTTTAAGATCATGGAAGTGTCAAAGGAAAGGATTGTACTGAAAGAAGTTGGAAGAGATGACTCTTTAGAGAGCAGAGCGATGATTGCAACGACAGTCAGTCCCTCAGCCTATTCTTTTTCTGATCATTTGAATGAGAGCGGAAAGGTTTCCGGGGCAAAACAACAGGCAGGACAAAATATTGCCGTGCTCACAGGAGAAGATTATCAGGGCATAGAATCCCGGCAGGGAGCGCTGGAGGACTACAAGGCATCAGCACTTGACCGGGCGATCGAGCGTCACAAAGAGAACCGTCAGTGGCAACAGGAAAATGTGCAAAAAAATATTCAAAATAACAGGGAATATCAGGATACCATCAAAGAGCTGCAGGATCAGGGGGTGACCCGGCTTATGGATCCGGCACAGGTTGAAAATGCTCTCCGGGAGGCAGATCTTCCGGTGACAAAGGCCAATGTTGCAAAGGTGGCATCAGCTGTTCAGATGACCGCGATATTGCCGGAGCTGTCAGGAGATGCCAAGGCATATATATTAAACGATCAACTTCCTTTAACCATAGAAAATATTTATCATGGGCAGTATTCTGCATCAGGAGCCATGGACGCATCTGTTGTGGATGACGAGGTATGGCAGCAGCTGCAGGAGCAGATCGAGGCACTTTTACAGGATAGTGGTATTGCGGTGGATGCATCGGTGATGGCAGATGCAAAATGGCTGTTTGCCAATGACATTGCGGTGACACCGGACAATATAAATACACTCCGGACGCTGAATGATATTTCGGACAATATGACACCGCAGAAGGTGTTGGATCAGATCATCTATGCCATGCAGACAGGAGCAGCTCCGGAGCAGGCGTCTTTGGATGACAGTGAGCTTGTGATCGCCGGAGAGGCATTGGCGGATCTGATAGAGATCGCGCCGGAGGATGTGGAAAATACTGTACGCAATTACGGACAGGATGAAATAACAATACAGCTCCTGAAATATATGGCAGATGTACGAAAAAATGGACAGAGTGCCGGAGCAGATACCCGAAGGGATACACTGATGATGCAGGAGCGGCAGAATACTGAGACTGCGGATGGAAACGGAGTGGCAGATCCGTCAGCGGTGGCTATGACACAGCGCCGGCTGGAGGAGATACGTCTCAGGATGACATTGCCTGCAGCTGTCAGGATGGCACAGAAAGGGATTGAGATAGAGCTCACACCTTTGAAAAATCTGGTCAATGAACTCAGACAGCAGGAGCAGAATGATTATCAGACGATCATGGATGATGTGGATCTGGATGATTCCGGGTGGAACCGTGTTCATGAAACCATCGGCAAGGCGGCTGACATTCAGAGGGCACCGGCATCGATCCTTGGTATTGGCGCGAGACAGCACAGTCTGTTGACGATGAATGTGCTTCACAAGGCAGCAGTCAGTGCTGTGGCACAGACAAGACAGTATCAGACAGATTATGAGGCAGTTGGAACACAGGTACGTACGGACCTGGGGGATTCCATTCAGAAGGCGTTTCAGAATGTGCCGGAGCTTTTGGACGAGATTGGCATGGAAGACACACAGACCAATCAAAGAGCTGTCCGTATATTGGGATATAACAATATGGAGATCACAGAGCAGAATGTGATCCGGGTGAAGGAACTGGATGCAAAGGTCAATGCTATATTTGATCATATGAAGCCGTCTCTGGTCATGAAGCTGGTACAGGAAGGGGAGAATCCGCTGGATCTGTCCCTGGATGAGCTGGATGCAAAGCTACAGCAGCTTGCCGACGGACAGGATATTTCCCCAGAGGAGAAATATAGCCGTTATCTATGGAAAATGGAGAAGGAACAGGGCGTGACGGAGCAGGAGCGGGATGGATATATTGGTCTTTATCGACTGCTGCATCAGGTGGAAAACTCTGACGGTGCTGCCATTGGAAGTGTAATGGAAGCCGGATGGGAGATGAACCTTCGCAATCTGCTGCGGGCTGTGCGGACAGAAAAGAGAAGGGGCGTTGACGCAGAGATTGATGATGATTTTGGCGGTCTGTCCGATTTACGGTACACATCAAAATCTATCACACAACAGATTGAAAATGGATTTCATCAACAGAATTTTGATGGAAACACATCGTCGGATGATACAAGAAAGTATTATCAGCGTTTAAATCATCAGATCCTGGATGAAGTGACACCTTCCGTTCTCCGGGAGGTCAGTGATGGAGAGATAGGACAGATCCTGGATCAGTCTCTGGAAAAATTAAAGGAACAGATAGATAGGGCTCAGGGAAATCCGGAGACGGAGCAGATGCTTTATGAGCAGCTTGCTCTGCAGGTCAGGGAGACCATAGAGAATAGTCAGGAAAGTGTCCGATATCTGGAACAGCTCGGATTGCCGGATACCATTACAAATATACAGGCGGCACAGCAGTTGGTTTCTGAAAATTATGATGTGTATCAGGAGGTTGACAAGAGGAAAAAAGATATTTCCCGGGAGACACAGGAAGAGTTTTATGACGCGATGGAAGCAATACCGGAGTCTTTGGAAAGTACAGATGCAGTCAGGGAAAGCTACGGAAGACTGTATAAGAGTATGGAGGCAATACTGGAACGATCCTATGAAAAAGAAGTTGTCACCAGTGATGAGCTGCGAAGCTTGAAACAGCTCAGTACCGGTATGATATTTCAAAACAGCCGGGTACAAAGGCACAGCTATGATGTACCGGTACTGACAGGAGATCACGTTACTACCATGAATGTAACATTGATCCGGGGGGAGGAAGATACCGGACGGGTTCAGATCTTTATGCAGGATATTTCAGCAGAGCTTCGTGTCCATCAGGGAGAGGTTAAGGGTCTGATCTTGTGTGATGACAGGGAGATGTATGAATCACTTTTCTCCAATGAGGATGAACTGACACAGGAGCTTGAGAACAATGGATATCAGGTGAAAAACATATCCTATAGCATGAATCACCGGTCGAGAGTGGATACCATGACGGCAAAGGCCGGAGAAAAGGAGCCATCCTCTTCATTATACCGTGTGGCAAAGACGTTTGTATGTCATGTAATGAAAACAATGCAGCAGGAGAATATTTAAAATATAGAAAAGAGGTATATTATGAGAATCAATCACAATATTTCAGCACAGATGGCCAATGTAAATCTGAAAAGAACCGATTCCAGACTGTCAGCAAGTCTGGAAAGATTAAGCTCCGGCTATAAGATCAATAAGGCGGCAGACGATTCTGCGGGAATGGCGATTACCAATAAGATGAGAGCACAGATCAGAGCGTTGGATCAGGCTTCCCGCAATTCTGAGGATGGCCAGTCTATTATTGAAACGGCAGAGGGGGCAATGGGAGAGATTGAAAATATCCTGCAGCGTATCAGACAGCTTGCGGTGCAGACATCAAACGGAACCTATGCATTGGATGACCGTGAGGCAGCACAGAAGGAGGTTGATGAGCTTCTCGATGAGATCGACCGTATTGCCACAACGACTGAGTTTAATGGAACACCACTGCTGGATGGTTCCGCTGCGCGGACATTTGCCAGCAGCAATATTGATGTAAAGCCCGTTTATACATCCATGAGTGTAGAAAAGGGCGATTATAAGCTGACGGTAGATCAGGTCGCAACACAGGCTACCCTTACGGTGGATATGCCAACTGCACCGGGCAGTATCAGCATTAACAAGACAACGATCGAATTGACAGCAGGTATGACAGAGGATGAGATCGCAGAAAAGATGCAGGCAGTCTGCGATGCGATGAACATTGATATGAACCGTAATGGAACATCTGTGACAATGACGTCCCGGTCAACGGGGGTTCTGACACAGATCACATATACCGCGGCAGACGGAACGGAGCATACAGCGAACGGTCAGGAGGCCAAAATAACATTGGGAGATGGCTTTGAAAGCACTGCAACATATTCCGGTGATGGTAATCTGGTAACGATCCGCGACAATGAAGGATTTGAAATGCAGATTGAGACGAATGGTGTGGGAGAAACCAATCTCAGAGTATTTGATGCAGGTTATATGACCATGCAGATCGGAGCCAATGAGGCGCAGACTCTGGATATGAACTTTCCGGAGGTATCCTGCCTGAATCTGGGGCTGCGTTGTTCCGATGGAACGGATAAGATCAATCTGTGCACCCAGGACAATTCTGTCAATGCCTTGAATAATATGGACTGGGCGATCAAAAAGGTATCCGGTGCCCGTTCTACCCTTGGTTCTTATCAGAATCGTCTGGAGGCAACTACATCCAGTCTGGATCTGAGCAGCCAGAATATTACAGAGGCTATGTCCCGGATCAGTGATACCGATATGGCAGATGAGATGACGAAATATACACAATATGAGGTTCTTTCCCAGGCGGCAACATCTATGCTGGCACAGGCCAACAACAGACCGCAGCAGATCATGTCATTGTTACAGTAATTGACACAACAGTCTGAAATTTGTTTTTAGAAAGGCATGGATATCGGTATGGACAATGAGAGGAAAAAAATATATACTACACGGATCAGCCAGGCGAGCCGGAGTGAGCTTGTGGTGATCATTTATGAATTGATGCTGGACAGTATATCAGAAGCCGGAGATGCATTTGACCGGGAGGATTTTGATACGGCGGATGTGGAATTAAAACGCGCACAGGGCTTTCTTTGTGAATTAAGAGGCAGTCTTGATTTTCAGTTTCCCGTATCCTACAGACTGGTGTCATTGTACCGCTATATTAATGAGCAGCTGGTCAGGTCTATTACCCGTAAAAAAGCAGTCAATCTCGATTCCTGTGAACGTGTTCTCCGGGGCCTAAAGGAAAGCTTTGAGGAGATTGCAAAACAGGACACCTCCGGTCCGGTCATGGAAAACAGCCAGCAGTTGTATGCAGGACTGACATATGGGAAAAGCAGTTTAAATGAGGTGGCGATCGATCCGGGTCAGGCAGGCCGGGGCTTTAAAGCATAGAAAAGCGGCAGATCTGCTGCACAGGACAGAATATAGAAAAAGAAAGGCATGATATGGAAAAGAAAAATTTTTTAGATGACAGAGGAGCGGGAATATTACTGCCTGTCAGCAGCCTTCCATCTCCCTATGGAATTGGCACATTAGGACAAGAGGCGTACCGTTTTGTGGACAGACTGGTCAAAGCAGGACAAAAATACTGGCAGGTACTTCCGGCTGGTCCCACCAGTTTTGGGGACAGCCCTTATCAGTCCTTTTCTGCATTTGCAGGGAATCCGTATTTTATTGACTTAGATACTTTGATAGAGGAAGGTCTGTTGGAGCGGCAGGAGGTAGAATGTGAAGAATGGGGCGATGATCCGGCTGATGTGGATTATGCCATTCTTTTTCAGAATCGTTTTAAGGTATTAAAGAACGCATATCAGCGCAGCAAACACAGGGAAGAGTCATCCTATCGCACTTTTTGCCGCAAAAATACTTACTGGCTGGCGGATTATTGCCTATATATGGCGCTGAAGTTTGAAAATGACAATAAGGAATGGCAGCTCTGGGAGGAAGATATTCGCTTCCGGCAGAAGGATGCTGTGAAAAAATGGCAGAAAAAACTTGCCGGTGAGATTGATTTCTGGGAGTTTTGCCAGTATAAGTTTTATCAGCAGTGGAATCGTCTCAAAAAGTATGCCCACAAGAAAAAGATCCGTCTGATCGGAGATATTCCTCTGTACGTTTCTATGGACAGTGCAGATGTCTGGGCTCATTCCGATCTGTTTGAACTGGATGAAAGAAAGAAGCCGATCAATATTGCCGGTGTGCCGCCGGATTGTTTTTCTGCGGACGGACAGCGCTGGGGCAATCCGTTGTATAACTGGAAAGCCATGGAAAAGGATCAGTTCCGCTGGTGGTATAAGCGTATGGAGGCTAACGCCGGTCTGTATGATGTGATCCGTATCGATCACTTTATCGGCATTGTAAACTTCTGGTCTATTCCCGCATCCTGTCCGACAGCAGTGGATGGTCGATGGAGAAAGGGTCCGGGCAAAAAGCTTACAGATGTGATCAAAGAGGCAACAAAGGGAACGGACATAATTGCAGAGGATCTGGGTGTGGTAGGTCCTAATGTACGCAAGCTGATCCGGAAAACAGGATGGCCGGGGATGAAAATCCTGGAGTTTGCCTTTGATGGGGAGGCTGACAATGAATATCTGCCACACAATTATAAAGATCCAAACTGTCTTGTATATGGTGGAACCCATGACAATGAGACGATTATGGGATTTTACGGAGCCAAAAAGAAAAAAGAGTTAAAATATGTGATGGAGTATCTTCAGGTTAAGAAAAAGAAGCAGATACCATTAGAGATGATCCGTCTTGGTTATGGGAGCATTGCCAATACAGCAATTTTTCAGATGCAGGATATTCTCGGACTGGATAATCAGGCCAGAATGAATCTGCCTTCGACGGTGGGAACCAACTGGCGCTGGCGTATACTGCCGGGAGAGTTTACAAAGGAACATTGCCGTTATCTGAAAAATCTGTGCCGGCTTTATAACCGTTAATATATGTACGAAAAATAGGATAAGCCCCTTGATCAATATGTGACCGAAATATTGGACACTTATCGATCAAGGGGCTTATTTTTTGAAAATATTTGGCAAAACAAATATTTTCTGAGAATTTTGTTTTATCTGACAGCAGCCTTGATCTGAGCCGCAAGCTCTGCAGCATTCTGTTCCGGAGTCCCCGGTTTCCAGCTGATATTTACGGTGTCGCCCTTATAACGTGGGATCAGGTGAACATGGAGGTGGAAAACTGTCTGTCCGGCAGCCTCTCCGTTATTTTGAAGGACATTGATGCCGTCACAGTGGAGAACTTCCATCATGGCTTTGGCGCATTTGCGGGCCACCTTGAAAAGCTTTTCTGCATCCTCATCCTCCAGTTCAAAAAGATTTGCAGCGTGATTTTTCGGAAGGATCACAGCGTGTCCCTTGGAAGCAGGATTGATATCAAGCATTACCTTAAAATCATCATCCTCATAAATGGTAGTGGAAGGGATCTCTCCCTTGTTGATCTTACAGAAAATACAATCGTCTGCTGTTTTTTTACTCATATATAATACCTCTTTTCTTTGATAGTTGTTTTATGGTTTTAGGAACGGTTAAATGGGAAGATCGTATCAAATGTACGTATCTGCTTGAAGTCTCCCTTTGCGGCAGCCGCTCCGGAGAGAAATGCATTGTGCATGGTGATCTCGCCATTCATAAGCTGCCTGACTGTTTTGTGGCTGATCCGGATCTGGACATTTGCAGAAGGATTTTCGCTGCCGCTGCATTGTAAATTTTCATTGTCGATGTCCAGGGAAAGCACCCTTCCGTCTTCGAATTGGAGATTATAACATACCTGCAATGGTGTGACCGGTTGAAAATGCTCCTTCAGATAACCGGTAAAAGGATCATCGGACAGGTCTGTGTCAGTGTTACCTTCCTCCTCTGCATCATCCCCAAGAAGCCCCTTGAACATGGTCGTAAGCTCCTCGATATCTTCTTTTTGCTGCTGAACATAGTTTGTATCAGAGACATACATGGAAAGCTGTTCACTTTCCTGTGGTGTCAGGTGCATGGTTTTGGGTTGCAGAGTGTTTTCACAGATGGAATTAGTGCTGGATGGAAATACTTTTAATTTTTTGGAAAAAGAACGGTAAAAGCTTTCCGCCTTCTTCTCAATTAAAAGCGTATAGTCCGGATTGGTTTCGAACTCCGTATAATCCTCCACATAAGCACAGATTCCCTCGCATGGGATGCCACCCAGTATTTCCCATGCCTGGATCAGTGTCTGGTATGCCGTTTTCTCTCCGGCGGCCGTGGCCGCTACCAGAGGGAACATATAGAGATTTTTGATGCGGTCCCGGTCACCGTACAACCAGCAGGCATCCAGAAACTGCTGGAGCAGACCGCCAATGCCGAGCCATTCTACCGAAGCGGCAAGAATGACACCATCCGCTTCCTTTAATGTTTTGGGAAGCACGGAAATACCACGTTTATCTTCATATAAATTGTATTTTTTTACATCAATGTTCAGCTCATTAAGAACCTCTGTGAGCTTATTCATTACATAGATGGTGGGATCTTCAATGAGTCCGCGGCCACCATAATAAATATTGATTCGCTGCATATATTTCCTCATTTCATAATTATTTCCATATTACATCGGAGAACCGGATATGAAAGAATCCTTTGATGCCTGTTTCTGCTTGCGGATACCAACCAGAAGACCCAGAAGAAGTCCTCCAAGGAAGCCTCCGAGATGTGCTGCATTATCCACGCCCTGATCCGTCAGGCCACTGTATAAGCTTAAGAAAGCGGCAAATATCATCTGATGGTAATCAATTTCGATATCCTTCCGGTGAAACAGCACCAGTGCAAGAAGTCCTCCGGTAATGCCAAAAATCGCACCGGACGCACCAATAGACAATGTATTTACTCCTAATAGCATATTATAAACCATAGACGTAAAGCCTGCAATAATTCCTGAAGAAAAATAAAGGATCAGAAAACGGGGCGTGCCAATGTGCTGTTCCAGAAAGCTTCCCATAAAGAAAAGACAAAGCATATTGTTAAAAATATGATCAATACCTCCATGAAGAAACATACAGGTAAGCACACGGTAATATTCATGCCGGTAAAAAAAATGATACCAGGAAAGACAGCCCTTGTCGATCCAGGCGTCTTCACCACCGGTGAGAGCGGCGATGTCTGTTTTTAAAAAGATAAGAACATTGATCAGGATCAGGATCACTGTGGCGGAGTGCAGGTAACGCCGGATATCACTGCCGCCATTTGCAGAGACATCATCGATTATATCAGGGTCTTTATATGGTTCCATATTATCGTATCCTTTCTGTTTTTTCCTATTGTAGTCATAAAGAGCTGAAAGGTCAAATGGATTGACATTTTCCTGAAATGTGTGTAATATGAAAAAGGTTTTCAAATCTTTGGGAAATGGAGTGAATCAAGTGAATAAAGGAAAACATTATCATACAAAGCAGCAGAAGATCATTCTGGAGTATCTGATGACGGGGGGAGAGCGTTATGTGACGGTGAGTCAGATTGCTGCCCATTTAAAGGAGCAGGGGCAGTCGGTTGGTCTCACGACGATCTACCGTCAGCTGGATAAGTTTGAACAGGAAGGTCTTGTTCATAAGATCGTATTGGATGGCAACAGCGGGGCACATTATCAGTATGCAGGGGCGGATGAGGGCTCCTTTCTGCTGAAATGTGAGAACTGTGGCAATATGATCCCCATGGCGTGCAGCCATATGGAGGAGTTATATGATCATGTGCTGGAGGAACACAGTTTTCAGGTAAATCCTCACAGAACAATGTTTTATGGTATGTGTAATGAATGTATGGAGAGAAAAAATAAAAATGAGAAGTAATAGAAATGATAAGAAGAGAGCAGGAAAGGTTTGCCGGAAGCTGATGGTGTGTCTTTGTGCCGTGATGCTGGTTACCGGCGGATGCAGTGTTACCGGAGGAAAGGATCAGACTTCCGGGCAGGATAAGACAGACAAAAGGATCAAGGTGGTGGCGACCTTATTTCCTTATTATGATTTTGCCAGACAGGTGGGAGGAAAATATGCGGATGTGTCTCTGATCCTGCCGGCGGGGATGGATACCCACTCCTTTGAGCCGACGGCCGCAGATATGATCCGTATGGGACAGGCTGATCTGATCCTGTATAACGGTGGCGAGAATGAGCAGTGGGTTGGCCAGGTGTTAGAGTCTGCGGATAATAAAGGGATCATGGCAGATGAGATGATGAAACATGTGGATACCCTTGTGGAGGAGCATGTAGAGGGGATGCAGGAGGAAAAGGGAGAGGAACACGATCACGAAGAACATGGCAAAGAGGATGCGGATCATAATGCGTCACAAGAGGCAGAACATGATCACGAAACAGAGGAGGCTTCTGATACGTCAGGAGAGATCGATGAACATATCTGGACATCTCCGGTCAATGCGCAGAAGATCGTGGCGCAGATAGCAAAGGATCTGGCAAAGGCGGATCCGGAGCATCAGAAGGAATATCAGCAAAATGCAGATCAATATATCAAAAAACTGCAAAAGCTGGATGAGGATATCCGTCAGGTGACAAGTCATGCGAAGCATAAATATCTTGCCTTTGCAGATCGTTTCCCGCTACGGTATTTTGTGGAGGAGTATGATCTTGATTATACTGCGGCATTTGCGGGATGCAGCAGTGATACGGAGCCAAGTGCGGAGACCATCACTTATCTGACCCGTCAGGTAAAAGAACGTAAGCTTCCGGTGGTTTTAAAAATCGAGCTGACCAGTGATAAGGTGGCAAAGGCGGTGGCGGAAGCTGCATCCACGAGGGAGCATACGGTAAAAGTGGAGACATTTTATACCTGTCATAATGTCACGAGGCAGCAGTTTGATGCGGGAGAAACCTATGTGAGTCTGATGGAAAAGAACGTAAAGGTGTTGCGGGAGGCATTGAAAGGGTAAAAATCCGGATTGATATCAGGATTAAATAATAAAAAAAGGTTTATAACAGACAGAAAAAAATTTGATAAAAAACAAAATATCCGAAAAAATTTGGCAAATTTTCATTCGTCTTGACAAGCCCGAAAAACCGGCATAAACTTTGGGTAAATCAAAAAATACTTGTTGTAATATCAACAGACGGACAGCAATGGAGCTTTCAAAAGTTCCATTGCTGTCTTTTTTTATTTATTTTAGAAATGAAATGGAGGAAAAGCAATGAAAACTTTAGGATACTATAATGGAAAATATGGAGAACTTGAGGAAATGAGCATTCCCATGAACGACCGTGTCTGTTGGTTTGGTGATGGAGTATATGATGCCGGTCCATGCAGAAATTACAAGATTTTTGCAATCGATGAACACATTGACCGCTTTTTTAACAGTGCCGGATTATTGGACATTGAAATGCCGGTTACAAAACAGGAGCTGAAGAAACTGCTTCAGGAAATGGTTCAGAAAATGGATACCGGTGATCTGTTTGTTTATTATCAGGTAACCAGAGGAACCGGAATCCGCAATCATGTTTTTCCGGAGGGAAAAGCCAATCTTTGGATCATGTTAAAGCCTGATACCGTGGATGCCGGAGATAAGCCGATTAAACTGATCACAACACAGGATACCCGGTTTTTCCATTGCAATATCAAGACCTTAAATCTGATCCCGTCTGTTATGGCAGCAGAAAAGGCAAAGAAAGCAGGGGCAGACGAAACTGTATTGTACAGACCGGGAAAACGTGTGACCGAGTGTGCACACAGTAACTGCCATATTATTAAAGATGGAAAGCTGATCACAGCACCGACGGATAATCTGATCCTTCCGGGGATCGGAAGAGCACATTTGATAAGAATGTGTAAAAAGCTGGAAATTCCGGTCAGCGAAACTCCTTACACCTTGGAAGAGATGTTTGCAGCAGATGAGATTCTGGTGACAAGCTCCAGCAACCTATGCTTGCGTGCGGATGAGCTGGACGGAAAACCGGTTGGAGGCAGGGCGACAGATCTTGTGGACAAGCTTCGTCAGGCACTTTTGAAAGAATTTATGGATGCAACGGAGTAAGAAAAGGGGACGGGGATTGTTATGGATATAAAAGTAATGCCTGCCGGGGACAGTGCACTGGTGGTGGAATTTGGAAATGAGATTAATGAGGCGATCAATGAGAAGGTACATGCATTGGCCAAAAAGCTCCGACAGGAAAATATCCCCGGGATTACGGAGATGATTCCCACGTTTCGATCTCTGCTTGTTTCATATGATATGCTTCAGATTTCGTATTCAAAGCTTTCCGTGATGCTTTCCGTTTTAAGCCGCGAACTGGAAACGGAACGGGCAGCACATCACAGGATCGTGAAAATTCCGTGTTGTTATGGCGCAAGATTTGGTGCAGATCTGACTGGTATGGAACAATTAACCGGACTTTCCAGAGAGGAGATCATAGAGCTTCACAGCAGTGTGGATTATAAAATATATATGCTGGGATTTTTGCCGGGCTTTGTGTATTTAGGAGGATTGGACAAACGTCTGGAGGTTCCGCGTCTTGATACACCACGAGTCAGAATCGGTAAAGGAGCGGTGGGGATCGGAGGAAACCAGACAGGAATTTATCCTATGGATTCACCCGGAGGCTGGCGTCTGATCGGAGGAACTCCGGTGGATCTTTATGACCCGGAGAGGGAGGATCCTGTTCTTTTGAGGGCTGGAGAATATATACGTTTTGTGCCAATTTCTATTATGGACTATTACGATATCCGACAGGAAATTTTAAAGGGAACATATTCACTTGATGTAATACAGGAGTAAAAGGAGCGATTATGGCAGTTGAGGTTATTATTCCGGGGATGCTGACCACTGTACAGGATTTGGGACGGTACGGTTATCAGCAGTCAGGTATGACCTGTTCCGGTGTTATGGATCAGCAGGCGTATAGGAAAGCGAATTATCTGGTGGGAAATCCAGAGACTTCAGCAGTTTTGGAATTCACGGTATACGGTGGCAGCTACAGGTTCACAGAAGATACTGTTTTTGCACTCACAGGAGCTGACATGGGGGCTGCGATAGAGGGACAGCCGGTGGAAACAAACCGGGCTGTTGAAGCGAAGAAAGGAGAAGTATTGAACCTGGGGATGGCGTCAAAGGGCTGTCGGACGTATCTCTCTGTTTCCGGTGGATTTTTGGTTCCGCTGGTTATGGGAAGCTATGCTACCAATATAAGATGTGAAATAGGCGGTTTTCATGGAAGAAAACTGAAAAGGGGAGATATCCTGGAAATCGGACAGAGTAATGTGTCGTTTTCAGAAATTATAAATCGGAAAGTAAGTATCCCGGAGTATTCAAACGAGGTGGAAATAAGGGTGATTCCCGGTCCACAGGAAGAAATGTTTACCCGGAAGGGACTGCATACTTTTTATTCCGAGTACTATCAGGTGCAGGAAGACAGTGACCGGATGGGATACCGGCTGGATGGAAGCAGGATTGAAAGTAAAAACGGTACAGACATTGTGTCCGATGGGATCACCTTTGGTTCCATTCAGGTGACCGCAAGCGGAAAACCGATCATTCTGATGGCAGATCATCAGACTACGGGAGGTTACGCCAAGATTGGTACCGTATGCCGGATGGATATCTGTAAGGTTGCACAGTGTAAGCCGGGGGATCAGATCCACTTTAAAAAAATAGATGTGGATAAGGCACAGAAATTGTACAAAGAAATGATATCAAAAGAATGCTTTTAGAAGAGAAGTTAAAAGAATGATGATATGGAAGGATGTGGGTTGATGATGGATTATTTTCGTGCGAAACCAAAGGATATAAGAAAGAGGATTGCAGCGCAGGAAATTACCGGACCGACGGCCGGTATGTGTGCAGGGTATGCGCAGGCAAATCTGGTTATTTTGCCCAGGGAATATGCGTATGATTTTCTACTGTTTACCCAGAGAAATCCACGGTCTTGTCCGTTGCTTGAGGTAGGGGATGTTGGAGATCCGTATTTAAAAACAATGGCACCCGGTTGTGATATTACAAAGGAGATTCCCAAATACCGCATTTATAAAAAAGGAGAACTTCAGGGGGAATATCCGGAAATATCAGATTATTGGAGGGAAGATCTGGTGAGCTTTCTGATCGGATGCAGTTTTTCCTTTGAGGCAGAGATGCTGGAGACTGGTATACCTGTCCGTCATATTGAAGAAAAATGCAATGTGCCAATGTATAAAACCAATATTCCATGTCAGCCGGCAGGAATGTTTCGGGGAAATATGGTAGTCAGCATGCGGCCGATACCCTATCAACAGGTGTCGAAGGCTGTCATGGTAACGGGAGCGATGCCGAGAGTTCATGGTGCTCCGGTTCATATTGGAGCACCGGAGCAGATAGGAATCCGTGATCTGGATCAGCCGGATTTTGGGGATATGGTTACGATCCGGCCGGGAGAAGTGCCGGTATTCTGGCCATGTGGCGTAACACCGCAAAATGTCATTATGGAGTCAAAACCGGATTTGTGCATCACCCATGCACCGGGACATATGTTGATCACAGATGTCAGAAATATTGAATTGAAGTATGGATCAGATTAGGAGGGATCGTGGATGAAAATGGTGGATTTAAACTGTGATCTGGGTGAGAGTTTTGGAAACTACAAAATTGGAATGGATGAGCAGGTATTGCCATGGATCACATCGGCAAATATTGCATGCGGTTTCCACGCATCAGATCCGGTGATCATGGACAAAACTGTCCGGATGGCGGCAGAATGTGGCGTTAAGATCGGAGCGCATCCGGGATATCAGGATCTGGCAGGGTTTGGAAGACGTAATATGAAAGTCGCTCCCGTAGAGGTCACAGATCTCATTATATACCAGATAGGTGCTCTGAAAGCGTTTTGTGCAGCGTATGGCGTCAAGATGCAGCATGTAAAACCCCATGGAGCCTTATATAATATGGCAGATAAGGATGAGGAGCTTGCTATGGCGGTCTGCAGGGGAATCCGGGCAGTGGATGAGGAGTTGATCCTGTTAGGACCCGGCAGTGGCAAAATGGTATGGGCTGCAAAAAAGCTTGGGTTGAAAACGGCAGGAGAAGTATTTGCAGACCGTGCCTATATGGAGGATGGTTCGTTAGTGCCGAGAACACAGCCGGGAGCAATGATCAAAGAGGAAGAAGAAGCAATCAAACGTGTCCTGAAAATGGTACAGACGGGAACCGTTACTACCATCACCGGGAAAGAAATACCGGTGAAAGCTGATTCCGTCTGTGTTCACGGAGATGGAGAGAAAGCATTGTTGTTCGTACAAAAAATAAAAAAGGCATTGGATGAAGCAGGAATTGCAACAGCACCAATGAACCGGGTGATTGGAGAATGCTATGAATAAAGGGACACCGGAGGAAGTGACATTACGTTATTCCAAACGGGGAATGACACTGTTAAAAGAATATCTGCAGAAGGATTATTGTAAACAGGCGGCGCAAAAATTGCTGCGGGCACCCAGAGGAAATGTATTGCTCACCACAGGCTTTTATGTGGGCGGATATGCAGAGACAGATGGTCCAATGGGAACCTTTGCTGTAGCTAAGGCACTGGGCGGATTAGGCTTTCACTGCATTGTTATTACGGACAAATATTGTAAAGATCTGTTTGAAATAAAAAATATTCCGGTAGAATATGTTGATATTGATGCTGATCATACTGTTTATGAGAAGATCCTTGATAAATATCAGCCGGTATATTTGATCTCTATTGAGCGTTGTGGACATAATCGGGATAACGAGTATGCAAATATGCGGGGAATCAGTATTACCGGAGAAACCGCCTGTATTGATACATTATTTGAACTTGCTGCCAAAAAGAAAATTCCGACCATTGGAGTGGGAGATGGCGGCAATGAGATTGGCATGGGAAATGTCAAACGTATCATTGTGGAGAAACTGGAATTAAATCCCTGTGTGGTGA
This sequence comes from uncultured Lachnospiraceae bacterium, assembly GCA_934338765.1. Taxonomy (GTDB): domain Bacteria; phylum Bacillota; class Clostridia; order Lachnospirales; family Lachnospiraceae; genus Jutongia. Next base: position 19,566 of record CAKRHL010000016.1, read on the forward strand.
TGGTGGATGATCTGATCATTGCTACCACTTCGAATTGGGGAGCATATGCGCTTGCAGCTTATATGGCGAAGCTTTCCGGAGAACCGGTATTTATTACTTATGAAGAGATTGAGGAATATATGGCTCAGATCGTGGCACTTGGATGTGTTGATGGTGTTACGAAACAAAAGAAAATGGGAACGGACGGATTTAGTATGGAGATAGAAAAGGAAATCATTACCTCCTTAAAAGAGGCAATTGCCTGACATTTTATGCAAAGTCCTTTGGCAGTACATGATAAATATTTTTGGTGGTTTTCAGGACAAAATGAGTGCAGGTGTTATCGACACCGGGATGATTTTTGATGATCTGATGAAGCTGCTCCAGATGCTTTGAGCAGCGGCAGCTGACCTTTATCAGATAATCAAAGTTCCCGGTAAGATAATAGCAGGAAACCACATAGGGAATCTGATTGACGAAGGCCACAAAATCTTCGGTGTACTGCGGATGCTCCAGACGCACCTCGATGAGTGCAGTAAGATCATTCCCCAGACTGTTCTCATCGATCAGAGTGGTGTATCCCCGGATGATCCCCTCCTTTTCCATATGGTGGATACGCTCAATAACGGAAGAGACAGACAGATGTATTTCCTTACTGATATTGGAAGCTTTTTCACGGGCATTTTTCTTCAAGATTTCAAGGATTTTGTAGTCGATCGGATCCATATGCGATACCTCCTGTTTTAATACGATGTTTCTGTATACAGTATACACTATACAACGTTTCTGCAAAAAAGAAAATAGAAATTCTTCAAAATTGTTCGATTTTAACAAAAGAAAATTAGTTTTAAAAGAAATCTGATAAAATGTGTTTACATAGAAAAAGCATATGTGTATACTGTATACAAAACACACAATGTTTATAGAAAAGAAATTACATTCAGTAGAGAAGATCTAAAGATCAAAGGGGGATAAAATGAACGCAGAAATTGTCTTAAAGCAGATGGTTGTTATATTTTTGTTGATCATGGTGGGATATATATTACAGAAAAAGAAGCTTGTGACGCAAAAGGATGGAGCATGTTTGTCAAAGCTGATCGTAGAGGTGTTTAATCCGGCCATCATTGTCAGCAGCGTAATAGGAAATACCGGCAGCTCAAAGGAAAATATTGCACAGGCAGCATTTCTTGCAGCCATATTATTTTTTATGCTTATTTTTTTGGCGGTACCTGTATCGAGGATTTTTGCAAAAAAACGTATGGATCAGAGGGTATATTCCCTAATCTTTGTGTTTTCCAATCTGGGCTTTATCGGGATACCGGTAGTCCAGTCTATATTTGGTAAAGGGGCATTGATCTATGTAGCCATATTTATTCTGGAGTATAATATTCTTTTGTATACATATGGTTATCTGCTGGTCATGCCTCCAGACAGTAAGTTTCATCCGGGAAGTTTAAAATCGCTTCTTAATATGGGAACATTGTCCTGTCTGTTGGCATTACTCATATTTGTCTGCCATATCCGGCTTCCATATATATTAGGAACAACCATAACCTATCTGGGGAATGTGGCGACACCTCTGGCACTGATCGTCATTGGTATATCCATAGGGCAGCAGGAGCATTTATACCGCATTTTCTGTCAATGGAAGCTGTATCTTTTTCTGATCGTCAAGATGATCCTCGTACCGCTTGTGATAGCTGCAGTATTAAAAAGACTGCCAATATCAGAAGAGCTTGCCCGGGTCAGTGTGATCCTGATGGCAATGCCTGTGGGAAGTATGACGGTTTTGTTATTAAAGGAAAATAATTTGGAGGAGACATTATGCTCCGACAGTATTATTTTATCTTCTTTATTATCTATCGTTTCAATTCCGTTTTTAGTGTATTGTTATCATTTTTTCTAAATATAATAAGGAAAATGACAGGAAAATTGACACGAAAAGGAAAAAACTGTATACTGTATACAAGCAGTGTCCCGCCGGACGTTGTTTTATATAAAAATAATCATGTGAAGGGGAGGAATCAATATGCAGGAAAGATATGTTATTACGATCACGAGACAATTTGGCAGCTTAGGACGTCCTATTGCCAGAGAAATGGCAAAGTTACTGGATATCGATTACTATGACAGAGACATTGTGGAAATGGCAGCAAAGGAGATGCAGCAGCCGGTATCTGTAGTCAGTGATATAGAAGAGAGTGGAAACAGTCTTTTGTCTAAGATGCGTTTTCCGCTTGGTACCGGAGAGCGCAGTATGCAGGACAAATTATTCCAGATCCAGCAAAAGATCATTACGGATATTGTAGACAGGGAGTCCTGCATTATTGTAGGAAGATGTTCGGATTATATTCTGCGCAATTATAAAAACTGCATTAATGTGTATATTTATGCCCCGTTTGAGGCGAGATATCATAATTGTGTCAACAGTCTGAATATGAATCCGAAGGAAGCCAAGAGGATGATCCAGGAGGTCGATCGTGCCAGACTCCAATATCATAAGAGATATGCAAAATATGAACCGGCGGATATCAATTATAAAGACATTCTGATCAACAGCAGTCTGTTGGGAGTGGATGGTACAGCTGAGTATCTGGCGGAAATGGTTAAAAAGAAATTTGACTGGTTGTTTTAAAATACGATGCAAGGGGCAAAATATTTTTTGACCCTTGCATTAAAATATAGTATCATAGGTATAATTGGGAAAGGAGATTATGTATGGGTACAGAAAAAAAGAAAAAGATTGTAAAACCGGTCACATTATCGGATCAGGCATACACCATCATTAAAGATGAAATTATTACCAATCAGATCAAGCCGGGGGATTTGTTGACGGAGGAGCAGCTATCAGAACGATTGTCCATCAGCCGTACACCGATCCGTTCTGCCTTGAAACAGCTTGTTATGGAGCACCTCGCAGAAGTCAATGAAAACAAGATCGTAACGGTGTCCAATGTGACAAGTCAGGATATTGCCAATGTCCTGGTGGTCCGCTGCAGCCTGGAACCCCTTGCCGTTTCTCTGCTGGATGGAAAGATTGGAACGAAACAGATCAAGGAGTTAAATAAGATCATGAAAAAACTGACGCAGGCAAAAAATCATCAGGTTTTTCTGGAGGCGGAGTATGATTTTCATATGGCATTTGCCAGATATACAGGCAACACTTTTTTATATGATATGATCGAAAAGATCAATATGGTCTGCAAGCGTTACTTAGTTCTTTCCGGTACTTTGGACAAATATACACCGGCGGCATTAGAGGAGCATCAAAGAAT
>CAKRHL010000017.1 GCA_934338765.1 uncultured Lachnospiraceae bacterium
GTGTCTGCTCGGTAGGACTTGATATGATCGCTATTCCGGGGGATACAAAGGCAACTACGATCTCCGGTATTATTGCAGACGAGATGGCAATCGGTATGGTCAACCAGAAGACCACTGCTGTTCGTCTGATCCCTGTGATCGGTAAGAAGGTTGGAGATACGGTTGAGTTCGGCGGTTTACTGGGATATGCACCGGTTATGCCGGTCAATTCCTTTGACTGCAGTGCGTTCATTAACAGAGGCGGACGTATTCCGGCTCCGATCCATAGCTTTAAAAACTAAAAAATATAACGGGACAGGGCGTTGCTCTGTCCTGTTGTGATTTGAAAAACCGAAATGGAGATTCCTATGAAAGACAAAGATAACAAAGAGATTCCGGAGATTTCGGACGATATGCCGAAGCAGAGAAAGCTGCCGGTATGGGCAAGGATTGTGATCGGTGTTGTGGTGGCACTTGCTGTCATTATTGGCGTTGGGTACGGTGTATTCAGCTACAATTACGGCAAGATCTATGTAAAAAACGGTGATGATGAAAAGGCGCAGGAGGAATATTTTGATCAGGACACCGGGATTGAGGATCTAAAGGAGATCGATCCGGATAAGATTCATCTTGACAGTGCCAATAGCGTAAGCCAGTCAAAGGATGTGATCAATATTCTGGTCTGTGGAGAAGAAGCCATTGGCGGAGGCCGGGGCAGAACCGACAGCATTATGATCGCTACGGTAAACCGCAAGGACGGGGCACTTCGTCTGACCTCCATCATGCGCGACACCTATGTACAGATACCGGGATTTTCCGACAATAAGATCAATGCAGCATATCACAATGGCGGTATGAAGACACTTTTGAAAACGATCCATAAAAATTTTGGCATTGATGTGGATGGATATGTGCTTGTTAATTTTGACTCTTTCCAGCAGGTGATCGAGGCTTTGGGAGGCGTTGATATCAAGCTGGCAGAGGATGAGGTGGCATACCTGAATAAGACTAATTATATTTCGGAAAGATCAAACCGCACTCTTCATGTAGGGGTCAATCATATGAATGGTAATCAGGCCCTTGGCTATGCACGGATACGTTATGTCCAGAAGGACGGACAATATGGAGATTTTGCCAGAACCCTTCGTCATCGTACGGTAATGTCGGCTATTTATAAAAAGCTGATGGACAAGTCAGCGTTGGAGCTGATCGCTATGGTGCCAAAACTCATGCCGCTGGTAAAAACCAATATTGACAAGGCAGATCTGGTGAATTATCTGTATCAGGGTGTGGAGGTGAGAAGCCGTAACTCTAAGCTGGAGACATTAAATGTACCGGTAGAGGGTGCATACAAGATCACCAGAGTGCGCAGTATGTCGGTGATCCTTCCAGATTCCCTGGATAAAAATGTCAGGGCTATGCAGAAATTTATCTATGGCAGTGCTTTGGGACAGGAGGACAGTAAGGGAGCAGATATTACTGTTGGACAATAATTTATTAAAAGAATTTTGGGATTTAGTTAAAAAGATTAAAATTGTATACAATTATACATTGACGCAATCCCTGCTTTGTGGTATAAATTTGAAAGGAGATTTTCATATTTTACCAAGTATTACCAAGGAAAGGGGCAATTATTATGTCATTAGAATTATCTAGAAAAGCAGCAGCGGTAAAGCCATCTTCTACACTGGCGATCACCGCAAAGGCAAAGGAACTGCGTGCGCAGGGAAAGGATGTTGTAGGCTTCGGCGCAGGAGAGCCGGACTTTAATACACCGGAGAATATCTGTGATGCTGCAATTCAGGCAATTCATGATGGATTTACAAAATATACACCGGCTTCCGGAACCAATGAGCTCAAGGAAGCTGTTTCCAAGAAATTTAAGTCATTTAATGGTCTTGATTATGCACCGGATCAGATTGTGATCAGCAACGGTGGAAAGCATTCTCTGACCAATATCTTTACGGCATTGATCAATCCGGGTGATGAGGTGATCATTCCGGCACCATTCTGGCTCAGCTATCCGGAAATCGTTAAGCTGGCAGGCGGTGTACCTGTGATCGTAAAGACCACCAAGGAGCAGAGCTACAAGCTTCAGGCAGAGGATCTGAAGAAAGCCATTACCGACAAGACAAAGGCGGTTGTACTCAATACACCAAACAATCCTACCGGAATGCTTTATACAGAGCAGGAGCTTCGTGCGATCGCTGATGTGGTAGTTGAGAGTGATATTTATGTCGTTGCCGATGAGATGTATGAAAATCTTGTTTATGGTGATCAGAAGCATATCAGCATCGCTTCTTTCGGTAAAGAGATTTATGACAGAACCATTACCTGCAGTGGTCTGGCAAAGAGCTATGCCATGACTGGATGGAGAATTGGTTATACAGGATCATCTAAGGAGATCGCAAAGATGATGAGCAGTGTACAGAGTCATCAGACCTCCAATCCAAACTCAATCGCACAGAGAGCAGCAGTAGAGGCTCTGAACGGTCCGCAGGATTCTGTAGCAAAGATGCACGCTGAGTTTGATAAGCGTCGTCAGTATATGTATCAGAGAATCTGTGCAATGCCTCATGTAAGCACTATTGAGCCGATGGGTGCATTTTACGTCTTTGTGGATGTCAGCGATGTTCTTGGTAAGGATTACAAGGGAACAAAGATCAAGGATACTTCCAAGATGGCAGAGATCCTGATCGAGGAGTATAACGTAGCAGTAGTTCCATGTGCTGATTTTGGATTTGCAGATCATATCCGTCTGTCTTATGCAATCTCACTGGAGCAGATTGAGAAGGGACTTGATCGTATCGAGACCTTCCTGAAGGAATTGAAATAATAATGAGAGAGATAAAAATGCCGGCATTTATGAAGGATGCCGGAGATACAAAAGCGCATAGTATGTGGGGAGAGATGGTGATCTTTATCCTGCTGTATGTGATATCTATTTTCGTAGAAGCCATGGCCATGGTGCCAGGGCTTCTCGTATATATAGCCGGCAGACCGGATGCAGCTTCATGGTTTGGACAAGCAGGCAGTTCTGATATGACAGGCGGTTTATGGAGCGGCAGCATAGATATGGATAAATACAGCGCATTGCTGCAGGCACAGCCGGAATGGCTGTTGATCTATACGCTGTTTGCGGAGATTTTGTTGATCGCGTTATATGCGGGATACTGCCGTTTGATTGAGAAGAGATCCTTTGCCACGATGGGATTTACCAGAGGACATATTCCGGTTCAATATATCAAGGGGCTTCTGTGGGCTATTGTTCTTTTTGGCGGAGCGTATCTGTTCTGTGTAGGAACCGGGGCAGTGCACTTTGAAGGTGTATCTGCAGGCATGATCCCCGGTTATATCGTGCTTTACTTTGTGGGATATATGATACAGGGGATGGCCGAGGAGGTGATCTGCAGGGGATATCTTCTGGTTTCCCTTTCCCGGAATCATTCCGTCTGGTACTCTGTGATCATCAGCAGTGGCGTGTTTATGGCAATGCATATGAGTAATGACCATGTGACGTTTCTTGCTTTTATTAATATTTTCCTGTGTGGATCATTGTTTGGCTTATTGTTTGTAGAGCGGGGAAATATCTGGATGGTGGCAGCCCTTCATTCCGGGTGGAATTTTTTGCAGAACAATATATTTGGAATACCGGTCAGTGGGATGGCACAGGGAAACTCAGTCTTTACGACGACCTTTGTGGACGGAAGAAGTCTGATCAATGGTGGAGCCTTTGGAATTGAAGGCGGTATTGCAGTAACCGTGGTGCTTGCCCTTGGCATTTATATCACGTATCGCCGCATGGACAGAAAAGGAATGCTGGCGGAGCCGGAGGAGTCCGAAAGTGTGGAGCAGTCGGTAGCAGCGGAGAAACCGGAACCATTGGAGGAGACAGAAAATCTTTCTGGTCCGTCAGGTTATCCGAAGGAAGAGAATGATTACATGTCAATGCCTCTGAATCTGGACACATTAAATCGTATTGAAACACAGAAACGTGAAGCAGGGATTGTGAAAAAGTCGTCCGAAGAAACGGTAACATATCCGAGAAGTACCATATTTAATGCGGACTATTTCAGGGAAAAGGATGAGGAGTAAATCTCTGGAAATAAAAATTAGAAATAATAAAGGGATACAGATGACAAATATCTGTATCCCTATTTTGCTTTTCCGAGGTCGCGGGCGCGTTCACATGCCAATCACCCATCTGTCAAGTGCAAGCACTTGGCAGGTGGATTAATTGGCATGCTCACTTTTGCCTTCGCGCAGGTTTTTGACAGCGGTAGAGAGCATCAGCTTGATACGGTTCAACTGGTTTACTTCGCTGGCACCCGGATCATAGTCAACGGCCACGATATTGGATTCCGGATACTGGCGGCGCAGCTCTTTGATAACGCCCTTACCTACCACATGGTTTGGCAGGCAGCCAAACGGCTGGGTACATACGATATTTGGCACGCCGGAATGGATCAGCTCCAGCATCTCGCCGGTCAGGAACCAGCCTTCACCGGTCTGGTTACCGCCACTGACGATCGGTTCTGCATATTCCGCCAGTTTATTGATCCGTGTGGTTGGCTCAAAACGATTGCTGGCAGCCAGTGCATCATTGGCAACCTTACGGTAATGCTCCAGATAGGAGATCAGGAAGTTGTTGATATGTGCAGAGGATTTCTTTTTGCCCAGATATTCTGCCTTGAAGTTGGCATTATACAGGCTGTACATAAAGAAGTCCAAAAGGTCAGGGCAGACGGCCTCTGCTCCTTCTGCCTCCAAAAGCTCTACCAGATAGTTATTTGCCAGTGGAAGGAATTTTACGAGGATCTCTCCGACAATACCAACCCGTGGCTTTTGGATATCCTTTAATGGAAGCTCGTCAAACTCTTTAATGATCTGACGGATGTTCTTCTTAAATTCTGATTTATTTCCGTTGCGGACAGCACGCTGTGCAATGGCTTTCCATTTTTCATGAAGGGCATTGGCAGAGCCCGGAACCGCTTCATACGGTCTTGTCTTATAGAGAACACGCATAAATACGTCACCGTAGATCAATGCCTGGATTGCACGGTGTGCCATCTTCAGGTTGATCTTTAAACCGGGGTTTTTCTCGATACCGGCACTCATGGAAATAACCGGGATCTGTCCCATTCCTGCCTTTTCCAGTGCACGTCGTATGAAACCGATATAATTGGTAGCACGGCATCCGCCACCGGTCTGGGTAATGATCAGCGCCACCTTATCCAGATCGTATTCACCGGATAACAGAGCCTCCATAAACTGACCAATGACGATCAGGGATGGATAGCAGGCATCATTATTGACATATTTCAGACCATAATCCACAGCAGCCGGTGTGCTAGGCAGGATCTTGAGCTTATAACCGCAGGATGCCAGTGCCGGCTCCAGAATATCAAAATGGATCGGAGACATCTGAGGCACAAGAACCGTGTATTCCTTGCGCATTTCCTCGGTAAAGATGACTCTGTGATGTGCGGTATCCACATCCGGCTGTGGCTGTATATCCTTGGCGGCACGTTCCTTGACGGCTGCCAGCAGGGAACGGATACGGATCCTTGCCGCTCCCAGGTTATTCACCTCATCGATCTTTAATACGGTATAGATCTTGTTCCGTTTCGTCAGAATATCGCTGACCTGATCTGTTGTTACGGCATCCAGACCACAGCCAAAGGAATTCAATTGAATTAAATCAAGATTTGACTGCGTACTTACGAATGATGCTGCCTGATACAGACGGGAATGATACATCCACTGATCCATAACGATGGTCGGACGATCCACCTTGCCGAGGTGTGAGATACTGTCCTCGGTCAGTACAGCAACACCATAGGACGTGATCAGATCAGGAATACCGTGATTGATCTCCGGATCTGTATGATATGGACGGCCTGCCAGAACGATTCCTCGGCGGCCTGTTTCTTTCAGATACTGTAATACTTCCTCGCCCTTTTGTTCCATCTCCGTGCGGACTGCCTGCATTTCCTTCCATGCAGCAGCGGCGGCGTGGCGGATCTCGTCTGCGGAGATGCCGTTTTCCTCGGTGAAAAACTCTACCAGACGCTTTGTGGCGATGGCTTCGCTTTCCAGAGAAAGAAATGGATTCTGGTATGTGATCTTGTCGTCACGGAGCTCCTCGATATTGTTTTTGATATTTTCACCATAGGAGGTGACGATCGGGCAGTTGTAATGGTTATTGGCATCCTCCACCTCAGTACGCTCATAAGGGATACAAGGGTAGAAGATATAGTCAATGCCCTGACGGATCAGCCAGGTTACGTGACCGTGGGCAAGCTTTGCCGGATAACATTCGGATTCACTTGGGATAGACTCAATACCTAACTCGTAGATCTTCCGGTTGGACTCCGGTGATACAACAACGCGGTATCCAAGCTCCGTAAAGAAGGTGAACCAGAATGGATAGTTTTCGTACATATTTAATACCCGTGGAATACCCACGGTGCCCCGGACAGCATGCTCCTCATCAAGAGAAGTATAATGCTGGAAAAGGCGTTTGTTCTTATATTCAAAAAGGTTCGGAATATGATCCTTATTTTTCTCCTTGCCAAGTCCCCGTTCGCATCGGTTTCCGGAAATGAACTGACGGCCGCCGGTGAAACGGTTGATGGTGAGGAGACAGTGGTTGGTACATCCCTTACATCTTGCCATGGAGGTCTCAAACTTCAGGTCATTGATCTGGTCAATGGTAAGCATGGTTGTCTCCTGACCTTCATAATGGTTTCTGGCGATCAGAGCAGCACCAAAAGCACCCATGATACCGGCAATGTCCGGGCGGACTGCTTTACAGCCGGAGATGCGCTCAAAGCTTCGCAGTACCGCATCATTATAGAAGGTACCACCCTGAACCACGACCTTTTCACCGAGATCCTTCGGATCGGTCAGCTTGATCACCTTTAACAGGGCATTTTTAATAACGGAATAAGCAAGACCGGCAGAGATATCGGCAACAGATGCTCCCTCCTTCTGGGCCTGCTTTACCTTGGAATTCATGAAAACGGTACAGCGGGAACCCAGATCGATCGGGTTCTGTGCAAACAAAGCGATCTTCGCAAAATCTGCCACCTCATAATTCAGTGATTTGGCAAAGGTTTCAATAAAGGAACCGCAGCCGGAGGAGCAGGCTTCATTTAACTGAACCTTATCTACGGACTGGTTCTTGATCTTAATGCACTTCATGTCCTGTCCGCCGATATCAAGAATACAGTCCACATCTGGCTCGAAGAAGGCAGCGGCATTATAGTGGGCAACGGTCTCCACCTCACCCTCATCCAGAAGCAGGGCGGACTTTAAGAGAGCCTCGCCGTAACCGGTAGAGCAGGAACGCACGATACGGGCGCCCTCCGGCATCAGCTCATAAATTTCCTTGATGGATTTAATGGCAGTTTTTAACGGACTGCCGTTATTATTGCTGTAGAAGGAATAAAGAAGGCTTCCGTCCTCCCCGATCACTGCTACCTTTGTGGTGGTGGAACCGGCATCAATACCAAGGAAGAGATCTCCTTGATAAGAAGCAAAGTCACCCTTCTTGACATCATTTTCGGAATGTTTCTTTAAGAAGTCATTATATTCTGCCTCGTCTTTAAACAAAGGCTCCAGACGGGCAACCTCAAATTCCATGTCGATCTTTTTGGCTAAAACATCATTTAACTGACTGAGAGATGACATACATTCGTCGGGTTTTGCATTCATTGCAGCACCGGATGCCGCAAACAGATGAGAATGCTCCGGCGCAATGATCGCATCTCCGGAAAGGTTTAATGTACGGATAAAAGCCTGTTTTAACTCCGTGAGGAAATGCAAAGGACCTCCTAAGAAAGCAACATTTCCACGGATCGGCTTACCACAGGCAAGACCACTGATGGTCTGATTGACCACTGCCTGAAAAATAGAAGCCGACAGGTCTTCCTTGGTAGCACCCTCGTTGATCAGAGGCTGGATATCTGTTTTGGCAAATACACCGCATCTGGCAGCAATCGGGTAAATAGATTTATAATTTTTGGCATATTCATTGAGACCGGCGGCATCTGTCTTGAGCAGGGTAGCCATCTGGTCGATAAAGGAACCGGTACCACCGGCACAGATTCCGTTCATTCGCTGGTCAATACCACCTGTGAAATATATGATCTTGGCATCCTCGCCACCAAGCTCAATGGCAACGTCGGTGCGGGGAGCATAGTCCTTCAGGGATGTTGCTACAGCGACAACCTCCTGAACAAAGGGAACATTCATATGCTTTGAAAGGGTCAGACCGCCGGAACCGGTAATGACCGGGGAAACCGGAAGATCTCCCAGCTCCTTTAATGCCTGCTTGGTTATGGAAGCCAGTGTTTCCTGAATATTGGCATAATGACGCTGGTAATCAGAAAATATGATCTCACCCTCAGGGTTTAAAATAGCAATCTTTACTGTAGTGGAACCAATATCGATTCCCAGTGTATGACATGGTAATTTCATAAGATATTTCCTTTCTTCCTTCGTTGTCCTTTTAATAAGAAAGTGCGACATCAAAAATATCGCCATATTTTCCTATTATATGACAAAAAAATATTGATTGCAAGCAGTCTGTCACCAATAACATAAATTGAGAATATAATGAAAAAGGAAAGCATAGAAAGGTGCATGAAAGCTATGGAACATTGTAACGGTATTATGCATACAGTCAGATCGGGAGATACCCTGTATTCTATCAGTATGGAACATAAGGTGCCATTGGCACTTTTACTTCGGGCAAATCCTTATGTGGATGTGTATAATCTTCAAGTGGGAGAAACCATATGTGTACCGGTAAGGGGAAACGCACAGGGAATGATGCCGCCGTATGGAAGCTCCTGCAGCAAGTGGGAGGTTCGGGATGCAGTGCCTATGACGGCAGAGGAAAAACGGGACGAAAGGAAGATGCCGGAGGAGCAGGAGAACCGGGCAGAGCAGACAACGATGGAGGAAAACAGCGAAACAGCGGAGGAGAGTACAGGGAAAGAGGAAAGTATGGTAATGGAGGGTACAGAACAGAAAAAGGAGGAGCGTAAGGGGAATGTGTATGTGACAAAGGAAGGGGATTCTCTGGAGGATATCCTTGGTGTTGACAGGATTTTGCTGCAGCCGGGAATAACATTTTATCGACAAAAGTAGAGTAATCTGTGTCTTGACAAAGAAAACGCGTATCAATAGAATAGATGATATTGGAACATTTATTTCCAATATCATCTGTTTATGGATGAGAATGGATTGAGAAGACAGTACCTGCAGGAATACTGCAGGGATGGGAGGATTATGAATCAACTACTAAATAAGCTGGAACGGAAATTTGGAAAATACGCAGTGCCGGATCTGATCAAGTATGTGATCGTGTTATATTGTGTGGGTGCTGCATTGGGACTTATTAATGAGAATATTTATTACAGCTATCTTTCTTTAAATGTAGAGGCAGTGCTTCATGGACAAGTCTGGAGACTGGTGACATATCTTATTGAGCCATACGGTTTCAATCCGGGTATGGGATTTATCGTGAGTATCCTGTTTTTTGCGATTCAGGTGAATTTGTTCTTTTTATTCGGAAGATCCCTGGAACGGGCATGGGGAACTTTTCGGTTTAATATGTACTTCATCAGTGGATGGCTTCTGAATATAGTAGCAGCGTTTATTTTGTATGGAGCACTTCGCTCTACATGTTATCTGTCAGGTTTTCAGTATATTTACTGGTCTATGTTTTTTGCTTTTGCGGCAGAAAATCCCAATATGGAATTTTTGTTCTGGTTTGTACTGCCGATCAAGGTGAAATGGCTTGCAATCCTTGATGCGGCATATCTGTTATATAATGTTTTTGAAAATTTTGTGGCAGGCTTCTCTTATCTGAACAAGGGCATGCCGGCTATGGCAGGAGTCGCATTCAGTGGTGCGCTTGCGATTGTTGTGGCAATGGCCAATTTTCTGGTATACTTTTTATCGAGCCGGGATTACCGCAGAATATCGCCGGGAGATATTAAACGGCGCCGGCATTTTAAAAAGCAGGTACAACAGGCAAAACGTCAGAATGGTGGAGCAAGACACCGGTGTGCTGTCTGCGGCAGAACAGAGCTGGATGATGATACACTGGATTTCAGGTTCTGTTCAAAATGTGAAGGAAATTATGAATATTGTTCCGATCATTTATTCACACATCAACATGTCAAGAAGCATGTTTAATATAAATTGATAACAATAAAGGAGAAAAACTATGGGGATGATTAATGCTGTAGCAATCGTGGGATTTATCATCATGCTTGCTATGTACTTTCCGGTCAGCAGCTTTTTGAGAAACAGAAAAGTTGCGGTGGAAACAGGAGGAGCGGTTCTCCGTTCAAAAAACAAAACACGTGCAGGAAAAGGAAAAACAAAAAACAGGACGGAGATGGTCCGCGTGGAGAATCCACAGGATCGTTCCATTGGCCTGACCGTATTTGTGGCTGTTATGATCATAGCGTTTTTGATTCGTGTGATCATTGGAGGAATGTACCATGGACATGAGCAGGATATGAGCTGCTTTATCGCATGGGCAGATATGGTTTACAATGATGGTTTTCATAAGTTTTATGAGACGATGACGGAGGGATATCCGCCCGGGTATATCTATATCTTATATGTGATCGGGTGGCTGCGTCATTTGTTCAGTATCCCGTGGGACTCTGCTACAAGTGATATTCTCACCAAAATGCCGTCTATTCTTACAGATCTTGGAATGGGATATCTGATCTACAGAGTTGCATCAGAAAAATTCCGTGAGACAGGTGCAGCACTTTTGGCTGCGGTGTATCTGTTTTGTCCGGCGATTCTTTTGGACAGTGTTGTCTGGGGACAGACCGATAGTATTTATGTTGTATTTCTGGCATGGATGTTCTATCTCATCGCCAAGAAGAAGCTGATCCCTTCTTATTTTCTGTTTGCATTGGCTATTTTACTTAAGCCGCAGGCAATGATGTTTGCGCCGGTGCTTATTTACGGAATTATCGATCACATTTTTCTGGATGATTTTTCGTGGAAAAAATTTGGGATCAATCTGGGGATGGGACTGGCAGCAATCCTGTGTATGGTGATCGCTGTACTGCCGTATGGTCTTCAGAAGGTTATCTCTTTATATACGACCACAGTAGGATCTTTTAAGTATGCGTCTGTAAATGCGTATAATTTCTGGACCTTATGTGGAAAGAACTGGATCAGCCAGTCGGAAATGAAGTTTGGCCTGAGCTATCAGACATGGGGAATGATTTTTATTCTTCTGATCGTGATCGCAACAGCATTCATTAACTTCCGGTGTAAAAAGACAGCTGCAAAATATAATTACATAGGAGCAGTGCTTATTATTGGTATCTTTATGTTTTCCGTACGTATGCATGAACGTTACATGTATCCGGCGATGGCATTTCTTCTCATGGCGTACATTATGAAACCGCGTCGTGATGTATTTATACTGTACTGTCTGTCAGCGATGCACTTCTTTTATAATGTGGCGCATGTACTCTTTAAGTATGATGCGACGAATTATGACTGGCACAGTCCGATCCTGTTCTCTATCTCACTGCTTGGAATGGTAGTTTTTGCATTTATGGTTTATACCACGATCCGCCATTACTGCAAATACGAGACGGAACAGCAGGAAAATGAGATCATCAATAAAGAGACTATTGGAAAGGTTGTGGCAAATAAGTCTGAACCGAAGCAGGTGATCAGACCTTCCTCCAAGCTGGCCGGAATGACAAAGAAGGATTACATTGCCATGGGCATTATCACTCTGGTCTATGCGGTGATCGCATTTGTGCATCTGGGCAATATGAAAGCTCCTGAGACTGATTATTCTGTGGTGGCCAATGGGGCTGTTGTGGCAGATATGGGACAGGATGTAAACCTCGGAAAGATGGCGGAATATCTTGGATATCAGAATAATCCGAAATATATGGTTGATTATTCTTCTGATGGTACAAACTGGACTACATTGTTTGGAGCAGACAATCCGTGGGATGCAGGCTCTGTCTTTTGCTGGAATTACACGGATTTAAATATTACAGCACGTTATATCAGAATATCACCGGCGGCAGATACAACCAATGACAGCATTATGGAGCTGGTATTTACAGACACAGAGGGCAATGTAGTGACTCCTGTCAATGCGTCTGATTATAAAAATCTGTTTGATGAGCAGGATATGTATGCCTCACGGGCAACTAATCTCAACGGTACATATTTTGATGAGATCTATCATGGCAGAACTGCTTATGAAATGATCCACAAATTATATTGTTACGAGAACACACATCCGCCATTAGGAAAAGAACTGATCGCAGTCGGCGTACTGATCTTTGGAATGTGTCCGTTTGGCTGGAGATTTATGGGTACACTTTTCGGTGTGCTGATGGTGCCGATCATTTATAATTTCTCCAAGAAATTTTTCAAGGAGACATGGATCAGTATCGTCACCACGATACTCTTTGCGTTTGACTTCATGCATTTTGTTCAGACGAGAATATCAACGATCGATGTATATGTAACCTTGTTTATTATGTTGTCATATTTCTTTATGTACTGCTATACAAGGCTGAGCTTTTTTGATACCAAGCTTTCCAAAACCCTGATCCCATTGGGTCTTTGTGGATTTGCCATGGGACTCAGCTGGGCTTCTAAGTGGACCGGTATTTATTCGGCCGCAGGTCTTGCAATCATTTTCTTTGCCCAGATGATACAGCGTTTCAGGGAGTACATTTATGCAACGAAAAATCCGGAAGGAAAAACCGGGGAGATATCACATCAGTATATTGTGAAGAATTTCCATAAAAAGCTGATCGTTACATTACTGTGGTGCTGTGTATTCTTTATCGTAGTGCCTGCAGTGATCTATGTCCTGTCTTATATTCCGTTTAATGATGGCACAGACAGAACATTGATACAGAAGGTTATCGAAGCACAGAAAACCATGTACAATTACCACAGTAACCTTGATGCGACGCATCCGTACGGCTCTAAGTGGTATCAGTGGCCGATCATGTATCGTCCGATCTGGTATTATTCCGGTGTGGTATCTGATACCGTCAGAGAGGGTATCAGTGCTTTCGGTAATCCACTGGTATGGTGGGCCGGTATTCCTGCTTTTGTATTTATGCTGTACCGGATGTTTGTCAAGAAAGATCGGAAAGCCGCTTTCCTGAGTGTTGGATATTTGTCACAGTATGCACCTTGGTTTAAGGTTACCCGTGTAGTATTTATTTATCATTATTTCCCAAGTGTACCGTTTGTAACGGTTATGGTGGGCTATAGTATGTATCTGATCGTAAAGAAGTATCCGAAGACCAGAAAGCTTGCATATGTGTATACCGCACTTGCCGTCGGATTATTTGCAATGTTTTATCCGGTATTGAGCGGTACTCCGACCACGATACATTATGTAACCACATATCTGAAGTGGTTTGAAAACTGGGTATTGTTACAGACCTGGTAATATTTGATAAGCTGTAGATTGTACCGGTACATTTGATCGACAGTGGGCGGTACAAGGAGGACTAGTATGAGTACGAAAATACGTGAATGTGTTAAAAAAATTTCCCATGGCACAGATCTGGAGCAGGCACTTCCTGAATATCTGGATCTTGCTATGGATATCCATGACAGCCATGCAAGGCTTAAGTTCATGATGGAATATTATGTGTTTTATGAGATGATCTCAGAAGGGATCAATCCCTATATTGATTCGGCTAAGGACATTGCGGATGCGCTGCATCATGCCGTTCGTGTTCTGACAGAGCCTGCCGGATGCGATGCGGCGGAGCGTCAGGCACAGGGACAGCGTCTGTTGGAGCTGCGGCAGGAGGTAACAGACCGGATGCAGGTGCTTACGGCGTATGTGGACCGGTTTGTGGTTTATGAATATGTTTTGAACCGTCTGCAGTATCGTTTTGAAGACCGGGAGGTTATCGCGGAAGACAGTGTTTTTGCCCAGGAGGTTTTAAATTTTATATTTTCAACCAAAGACAATATGGCGATCAACGATAACATTCGTATGGTGATCGGACAGCTGCCGGTGCGTATGACAAGAAGTCACTATTTTGATCTGATCAGAGACAGCATATCGGTATATAAGGGATCCGACTACAGTGCTCTGGAGGGCCATCTGTATATGTTCCGTACCAATGCGATGCTGTATCATACAGAGGACATGGAAAAGTATTTTACAGAGTTTGTCCCGGTCATGAAGGAGTTTGACGAGCTGGACTATGAGAAGATGACTGCAGAGATGTATCAGATCTATGCAGAGAAGTTAAGGGTTAATGCTTCTAAGCTGAATGATATATCGGATCTGTATATGCTTATTCAGAAGCTGATCAATGGCGCATATTCCATTTATCTGGCAGACAGGGGTGTGGAAGCTGTGGAAAAGATCCCGGCAGCACAGCTTGTGATCCGTGGAGTCAATGATCTGTTTCTGCATCAGGATAGTGATATCTGGGGAGAAGCTCCTGTTCCGGAGACGGAAGAAGATAAGCTTTATCGTCTGGGAGAATATTTTCCGGAGATTGAGGGACAACAGGAGCGTATTTATGAATCCATGAATACGGCAGATGCTGTTCTGGAGGAAACATTAAAATCCCAGAGTACTGTGATTGGGAAGCTTGGACTGCAGGATTCCTTTATAGCATTACAACAGCTGGTACAGCTTTCCTCCGGCAGTGATTTTGCAGAGCTGGAGTGGAGGGAAGAAGATGAAAAGGTAACACCGGAGGCTGCCGGGAAGGCAGCGGAAGAGCTGGTGGAAGAGCTGAGACAGGCATTTAAGGGACAATCCCGCTTGGTGCGTAGAGCAATCATGGCCAATACACTGGAAAAGATTCCGGTATTCTTTTCAACGCCACAGGAGGTGGCCGATTATATCAGCCAGTCGTTAAGTCTTTGTGATGATGAGGCGGAGAAATACGCATCAAAGCAGTTGATCCGGGAGATGATGGGATAAGAGGTCTGTGGAAAGGAAGAGAAGTATGCTGCATTGGAGCCCTAACATGTATTTGGATGCGGATCTGGCACCAAAAAAGAAACGATATCAGAAGCTTCTCGAAAAAAAGAAACTGATCAGGCCGCTGTATTGTATTACATTACCGGTAAATGGGCAGAATATCATGGAGATATATTCTTCTGCTGAGCTGTGGTTTCGCTGGTATCAGGAGAGAGAACTTACCGTGATCGGACTGGCAGGCAGTAAGGAGAAGGCCGAAATGCTGGCAGCCCAGATCTGCCTTGATATGATCTGCCGAGAAGATGATATCTCGCCCGAGATCGTTCATTGCTATTTTGAGAATCCGGATATGAGGGATCATGATCATACTCTGTGAGAGTGCTGATGTCGGGAGGAGGTACGATAATGATCATTTTGGCGATACTGAAGTGGGTCGGTATTGTGCTGCTTTGTATTTTGCTCCTGTTACTGGCACTGGTTCTGTGTATCCTGTTTGTGCCGGTGAGATACCGGATATCCGTACAATGTACAGATCAGTGGCGGGCTTGGGGAAACGTCAGCTGGCTGCTTTATATCTTTAAGCTGTCTTTTGATACGACGGCAGAGCAGGGGGGGCGTCTGAGGATATTTGGGATTCCGGTTTCAAGGGACAAGAGACGGAAAAGTCCGAAAAGTACCAAAAAGAGAAGGAAAAAGAAGGAAGCTCCGTCGATCAGAGAGAAAATGCCGTCGGAGACGCATAAAAACCTGCCGGGGAAAAGTGCCGGAGAGGCAGAAGTGCAGAAAAGTTTGCAGCCGGAAGCCCGGAAAAAGATGGAAGTGCAGAAAAGTTTGCAGCCGGAAGCCCGGAAAAATACGCACCGGGACAAGCCGGAAGTGCGCAAAAGCACACAGCCGGAGAGCCGGGAAAAGATGCGAAACGGCTGGTGGAGCCGTATACGGAAACGATTGCGCGCTTTATATGGCAGGATCAAAAAAACAATCTTGTCAATCAGGGATATATTCGATAAAATAAAGGCAGTTGACCGGGAGGAGCTGGAAATGATCCGGCTTTTACTTCAAAAGACCGGCAGATTATTGAAACATATTTTCCCTAAGAAACTTCGTGGCTGGATCCATTTTGGGACTTCTGATCCGGCGCTGACCGGGGAGATACTTGGTGTGCTTGGCGTATTTTTTGCAATGTATGGACAGGGCATCAGGGTAACACCGGATTTTGAACAGTCAGTTTTTGAGGGAGAGGCGGAAATCAGGGGTTCCCTTATGGGAATCGTATTGTTGCTCCTTATTATACAGGTACATCCGTTACAATTGATCCGTTATTTTGAAAAGAAACAGTGATAAGACCGTTGCATGAAAGGGAAAGGTGTGGTGATATCATGAGTGATAACAATTTTAATACGGCAGTAGGATCTCTTTTGAAAGGCATGGAGGGATTTCTGACAACCAAAACAGTAGTAGGAGATGCAGTGCGGTTTGATGATGGAACGATCATTCTGCCTCTGGTGGATGTGAGTTTTGGTGTGGGAGCGGGCTCCTTTTCCGAAAATGGCAAAAAAAATAATGCCGGCGGAGGAATGGGAGGAAAGATTCAGCCAAGTTCCATATTGATCATAAAGGATGGCAACACAAAGCTTGTCAACGTCAAAAATCAGGATGCAGTGACAAAAGTGCTTGATATGGTGCCGGAATTTGTCGATAAATTCAAGGCTGGAAAGGATTCTTCCACCGAAACAGAAAAAAAATAAATTTCTTCTTGCATTTTACGTTGTGATTTGATAGAATAAGCATGTTGTGGCAAAATTAGACAGTCATAATAGTTATTGATAAATGATGACCAGTAGGGTTAAATATGCTAAGGAGGTGCTTACGATGGCAAAATGTGCAGTTTGTGGAAAGAGCGTTCACTTTGGTAACGCAGTAAGTCATTCCCACAGAAGAAGCAACAAGATGTGGAAACCAAACATCAAGTCTGTTAAGGTCAAGGTGAATGGTGGCACAAAGAAGATGCCGGTATGTACAGGATGTTTACGTTCTGGAGCAGTAGAGCGTGCGTAGGCGCTTTTCGGTAGTATCGGAATACAAAAGAAACCGTGTATACGGTTTCTTTTTTTTGTAAAAATTAAGTTGTTTCATGGTATGGAATGTAGTACAATGATGGCAAAATGTCATAGTGCGAAAGAACTCGAATGAAAGGAGGGAACCTGGTGGAAAGTGCACAGTATTCTCATACGGAGATTATATCAAAGGGAAGAAAATATTATCAAAAACTCGTAAAGATATGCGGAGATATTGAGAAGGAAGGATATTGGCGGCAGGCAGGTTCTGTGATGAAGCAGTCAGTATATCAGGTTCTGGATCTGTATGTGCAGTCATTATTGGTAGGCCTGATGGCTCATCTGGATGAAACCTCCGGGGAGCAGTGGGAGTATGTGCAGAAGCTTACGGGATCCAATCCCCTGGATCTGCCGACGGAGGCAGATAAGCTCGACGCCGGGACACTTCATTATGCGCAAAAATATGCTGCAATGCCTCCCATCTTGATCCAGGTCTGTGGGGTATATGATAAGCAGGGAGAGACAAAATACGCTGCCGTTTTTATGGATACCGTGATCAATGTGATGCTGTGCATGATGGAAGTATCAGAACGCTCGGATGCGGGGGGACAAGCCTATATCAGACAGTTTTTTCAGCATACCGTTATGTTTGTGCTCTCTGACAACACGGATGCCGCATGGGAGGAGAGTTATATCTTACATAAGTTAAACACTGAAAAGATAGGCTCAGGACTTGTGTGGCTCACAGGAGAGGGCAGAACCGCAGATAAAACACAGCTTCCGGCTCCGGAAAAAGCTCTTTTGCCGGTCGCAACGGGACAGCAGGAGCAGAAGGCGGATGAACATGAGGCCCAACAGGAAAAACAAAGACTTGAGAAAGAACAAAAGGAAGCAAAGCAGGAGTTTCAGAAGGTGAAGAAACGTCTGCAGGAGAGAGAAAAGGCGGAGAAAGAGGCGCGGGAAAAAAAGATTTCAGATCTGTTGGAGGAGCTGAACGGCCTTGTGGGACTGGAGGCGGTAAAAGAAGAGATCCGGTCGCTGGTGAATCTCATCAAGGTCCGGGAGATGAGGGAAAAATGGAATCTTCCCACAATGGATATGTCATATCATATGGTTTTTACAGGAAATCCGGGGACAGGGAAAACAACCGTTGCCAGACTTGTAGCGAGGATTTACCGGGAGCTGGGGATCTTGTCCGGCGGACAGCTGGTGGAAACGGACAGATCGAGACTTGTGGCCGGATATGTGGGACAGACTGCCATTAATGTTCGCGAGGTGGTGGAGCAGGCTCTTGGTGGAGTTCTGTTTATTGATGAGGCATATGCGCTGATCAGTCCGGAGGCTTCCAATGATTATGGATCGGAGGCTGTGGATACCCTGGTCAAGATGATGGAGGACCACAGGGATGATCTTGTGGTGATCGTAGCCGGATATACAGAGGAAATGAAAAGTTTTCTGCGAAGTAATACGGGTCTGATCTCACGATTTAATAAATTTATTGCATTTGAAGATTATACGAAGGATCAGTTGCTGGAAATCCTTAAGGTCATGGCAGGACAGGTGGGGATGACGGTGGAGGAGGAAGCACTAAAACGCATCGGTTTCCGGCTCACTGCATTCAATGATCAGGAGAGACAGGAGTTTGGCAATGCCAGGGGCGTCCGGAATATATTTGAAAAAATGATCGTCAATCAGGCCAATCGTATTGTCACTTTGGAGGAGCCTACGAGAGAGCAGCTGCTGACATTGACGGCGGCAGATGTATGATTGACCACCCCATTGGAATGTGGTACAATAAATATTAATTGTATTGTGCGATATGCACGAAATTCAAAGGAAATGAGGAAATGCAATGAGAGTGATTGCAGGAACGGCGAGACGTTTGAAATTGGAGACTCCGGCCGGACGTCATACCAGACCCACCTCGGACAAGATTAAAGAGACATTATTCAATATGATACAGCAGGATCTGTATGAGGCACGCTTTCTGGATCTGTTTAGCGGCAGTGGCGGCATAGCGATCGAGGCGCTGAGCAGAGGTGCAGCGGAAGCGGTACTGGTAGATAATGACAGAGAGGCTCTGCGCTGTATCAGAAGCAATCTGGCACATACACACTTTGAACAGCAGGCCAGAGTAATGGCAATGGATGTACTTCAGGCTTTGCGCCGGCTTGATCAGCAGGGGAAAGCCTTTGATATCATATTTATGGATCCTCCTTACAGTATGGGATTGGAGAGAAGGATCCTTCCGTATCTTGTGGAGTCATCACTGGTTGGGGATGACACCAGTATCATTGTGGAGGCATCTTTGGAGGATGATCCCATCGTGATGCCGTCCGGTTCAGGATGGCAGGTGGAGCGGGTGAAGGAGTACAAAAACAACTGTCATATCTTTATTGGTAGAGAGCCCGCAGCAGGAGAGGGAGAATAGAGATGAGTACAGCAGTATTTCCAGGCAGCTTTGACCCTGTTACGGCAGGTCATGTTGACCTGATCCGGCGTGCAGCCGGAATGTTTGATAGGCTGGTGATCGGAGTGCTGATCAACAGTGCCAAAAAGCCATTGTTTTCTATAGAGGCAAGAGTAGAGATGATTCGGGAGATTGTCAGGGATCACAGCAATATTACCGTTTGTTCTTTTGAGGGACTTTTGGTAGAGTTTGTAGAGCAGCAGCATGCAGACGCGATTGTCAGGGGACTTCGGTCCTCAGGAGATTTTGAGTATGAGCTTCCGCTGGCACAGGCCAATTATAAAATGAATCAAAAGGCTGATACTGTATTTTTGGCTACCGCACCGGAATATTCCTATGTGAGTTCCAGTGCAGTGAGAGAGCTTTTGAGGTATCAGGCAGATATTTCAGAATATGTACCGGAGACGGTTCTTCGTTATATGAAAGAGCATGGTATGGTATCCAGATAGTTTATTCAATAGATTTGCAGATAGGAGAGAGTGATATGCAGTCAAGCAGAATTGAGCAGGAGATTGATGACATTTTTGAATTTATAGAGAGCTGCCGGATGCAGCGGCTTTCTTCAACAAAGGTAGTGGTTCCCAAGGATGAGTTATATGATCTTCTGGACGATCTGCGCCGTGATGTACCGGAGGAGATCAAGCGTTACCAGAAGATTCTCCGGCAGAGAGAGGATATTTTGGATAATGCGGAGCAGAAGGCGGCAGCGATCCTTTCCGATGCGCAGGAGCAGTATAAGGCGCTGGTAGAGGAACATGCAATTATGCAGGAGGCATATCAGCAGGCAGAGATCACGGTACGGGAGGCCAATGAGCAGGCGGAACAGATCATTGCCAATGCAAGGGCACAGGCTGCTGAAATAGGAAATGGAGCAATCTACTACACAAGAGATCTGCTTGAAATGTCGGAAAAAACACTGGCGGCAGCTTTGGAGTCTACCAGCAGCAATGCCAGAGCCTTAGAGGCGGCGATGCAGGGATATCTGGATGTGATCCGTCAGAATAAAGCGGAGCTTGTGACTGATGAGGCAAAGGAGACAGTGGCAGCACAGGAAGTGGCAGTCCGGCAGGAGGAGCTGCCGGAGCCGGCAGAGCAGTAAGGGATACGGTGCGGCACACATAGAGTGCAGATATTAAGAGGAAGGCAAGGGAGAGCATGAACGAGAAAACAGATGTACAAGTGATCATTAATGATAAGCGGTACACCATATCCGGTTATGAAAGTAGTGATTATCTGCAGCACATTGCCAATTATATCAATGAGAAGCTTCAGACATTCAAAAAACAGGATGCATACAATCATCTCGATATGGATATGAAAAATATCCTTCTGGCGATTAATTTATCAGATGATTATTTTAAGGCGCAGAAGCTGGCTGAGGAGAATAAGCAGCAGCAGGGGGAAGTGGAGCAGGAAATGTTCCGCATGAAGCACGAGATCGTTTCCCGTGATGAGGAGATGAAGGCTCTGAAGGAACAGCTGAAGGAAGTGCAGGACAAGGCTGCGGAGCTGGAAAAGAAAAATATCAGGATGGAAACGGAGATTGAGCAAAAAACAGAAGAGATTGAACACAAAAATAAAGAACTGGAAAAAAAGACCAAAGAAATAGAAGAAAAAAACAAAGAGCTTCAACGGCGTGCTGTGATGCCGGCAGCCCAGCAGGTGGCATCACCGGTATATAAGACGCCTGTATCACCGGCGAGAGTGCCGCAGCCGGCAGCTTCTGCTGTTTCACAGAACGGACAGCGGCCGGTATCGTCAGTGACGGTCACACAGAACGGACAACAGTCAGCAGCGGCAGCATCGGTGACACAGAGTAAGTCACAGCAGGTACCGGCTTCAACGGTGTCACAGCAGGGCGCATCACACAAGAGTACAGGTGGTTCCACGGCTGTCTCAGGAAATCAGCCGACGGGACAGAATGTGGCAGCAACCTCGGAAAAACCGGCAGAAGATGCCCTGATGTCCGGAATACAGCCGGTCAAGGCAGAGAAAAAGGAGGAAAAGCAGCCGTCGATCCCTGCTTTTGACCTGGAACCGGATCCGGGAGACAGCAATGTGCAGGAGAGTCAGAATGGCAGCAGGGGACGGAAAAATTCCGGTTCCAGACGATCTCAGAATAAGCATAAATAATCAAAGTTGACAAAAAGGGCGAAACGTGGGTTTTGCCCTTTATTCGAGCATAAGAAAAATGGCAGAAAAGGAGTTTGCTATATGAGTGTGGGCAATGCACAGATCAGAAAACCGGAAATATTGTCTCCGGCAGGATCTATGGAAAGTGTCAGAGCTGCGGTAAATGCAGGATGTGACGCAATATATATTGGTGGAAGCAGGTTCGGGGCGAGAGCATATGCCGACAATCCACAGGGGGATCGGATGACGGAGGTGATCCGTTATTGTCATCGATACGGTGTGAAGGTATATATGACAGTCAATACCCTGCTCAAGGAGAAGGAGCTGCAGCAGGAGCTTTATGATTATATAAAGCCATATTATCTGCAGGGACTGGATGCGGTGATCGTGCAGGATACAGGAGTTATGAATTATCTTCACAGGCACTTTCCGGATCTGGATATTCATGCAAGTACGCAGATGACGCTTACGATGGGAGAAAGTGCTTCCGTATTGGAGCCGTATGGTGTCACCAGGATCGTTCCTGCCAGAGAACTGACGCTGGAGGAGCTGGCACAGATGAGGGAGAGTACCGGCGCAGAGATTGAAGTGTTTGTGCATGGGGCACTGTGCTACTGTTATTCCGGACAGTGTCTGTTCAGCAGCATGCTTGGAGGAAGAAGTGGCAATCGGGGGCGATGTGCACAGCCCTGCCGGCA
>CAKRHL010000018.1 GCA_934338765.1 uncultured Lachnospiraceae bacterium
GTTGTTGAAGGATGTCTACCAACAGGAAGTTAAACCAGAGAGTATTCTTAATCAGAAAACCCTTCGAAGAATGCAGATGGAGGAGCAAAACGATATGAAGAAATTCTGGAATTATAAAAAGATTGCCGTGGCGGCAGTATTGTCCTGTCTGGTGGTGTCGCAGGGAGTGGGGGCGGCATATGCAGCGGTCAACCATACCAGCATCTTATCTCTTTTTTCGGGGGAAACAAAGGAGATCAGGGAGCAGGCAGAAAAGCTCCGGGAGACGAAGGTGCAGCAGACGAAGGTGCAACAGGTCAGAAACGATGCCAGACAGTCTGCATACGCTGTTTTTTTTGTGAGAGAGGCTCTGTGTGACAAAAATCAGGTTTATGTGGAGGCGGCTGTGAAGCCGGCCAGTGACAAGTATCTGCTGGTACCATCCGAGTGCTGGTCCGAGCGGAATACCTATTATGCATCAGAGCTTAGCATTGCCGGGGAGGATACCGGGAAGGAAACAATCGCGCAGTACGCAAAACGCATGAATAAGACATGCGTGGAGGTTGGAATGTGGATCAGGGCAGATGATGTGGCTTCGCAGTCTATAGATTACCAGACAGAGGCCGATGGCACTCTGGTATACCATGTGAGCTTTGAAAACAATGCAAAGACACAGAAGCTTTCTTATACCTGTGATACGGTGGTTTATGTGCCGGGACAGGAGGAACAGGAGCTGAAGGATTTTATTGCATTTTCCTTGAAGGATCAGACGGGAAAGGCAGAAACACTTTGCTATGCACCAGAGAAAGTGCAAACTATCAAGGGAACGAAGCTAGTTCTTGATAGGATTGATTTTGAGAAGAGTGCCTTGAATATGAATTGTACCGTGAAGTATCACACGACGGATCCAAAAGCCCAGACCTGGGAGAAATGGATCAAAACCGATGATTCCGATGTTAAATTTTATCTTCTCGACGAGGATGGAAATGAGATCGCGAGCGAGAGTGGCTATGGAGACGATTCCATGGGCAAAGACGGCGCGCTGACAGAGCATGATCAGTACAGAACAGCCGAGCTTCCGGACACACTGACTTTCCTGGTGCGTAACTGCATGACGAAGGAAGTGCTGGGAACTGTAACAGTGAAAAGAAAATAAGCAAATAAGAGCAAACAAATAACAAACATCTTTTTCTAAATGAAATGATCAGGAATATGGCCAGTCTAAATTTTACTTTAGGCTGGCTATATTTTTAGGTGCAAATTTTTTTAAAATCCGTTGACAATTATCGACCATCGATATATAATCTGTTATATCGATGGTCGATAATGTTTTAGAAAAATATCAGGAAAGGATGGAGATTCACAATGGATAAAAGTTTATTGTCAGGCAGTAATACGATGCTGTTGCTGCAGCTATTGAAGGATCAGGATATGTATGGCTACCAGATGATCGAGGAGCTTCGGAAACGTTCTCAGGATGTTTTTGAGATGAAGGTTGGCACGTTATATCCGTTGCTGCATTCTCTGGAAAAGAGCGGATTTTTGCAATCCTATGAGGGGGAAGCAGCCGGGAAGAAAAGGATCTATTATCAGATCACCAAGGATGGCAGGCAGGAATTGGAGCGCAAAAAAGGGGAGTGGGCGGAGTATGCAGGAGCTGTGATGCACGTAATGCAGCTGCAGCTTGACTGACCGCATACGGTATCAAAATATGATGGGGGAGATACGATGAGCAGGATAGATCAAGGGAATGACAGAGATAATGTATTGCGGGACGATGAGGGTATGATAGCGGAGGGGGATCAAAAGCTGCAATATCTTTCCCGGTTGACGGAGCAGCTGCAGTACCGCCCGGTACGGCAGAAAATTTACCGGGAATATGAGGATCATATTGATGATGAAACGGAATACCGGATCTCAACAGGCATGACAAGAGAGAAAGCAGTGGAAGCTGCCGTAGAACAGATGGGGGATCCCGTGGAGACCGGAAAGGCACTGGATCAGATCCATCGTCCGGAAAAGGTACTGCTTCCATGGCTGGGAATGCTTTTTATATTGGGACTTTGTATGGCGTTAGTTTATTGGATTCAACGGGATATGCGGGGACAGCTCTGGTCACTTGTTGCCGCTGCATTACCCCGGAGAATACAGATTAACTGGATTGACTTGTTTTTGTGTATTATCATTTTTACGACTATGTCCTATATTTCGTACACCAAATATCAGAAGTTCAGTATATGGGCAGGACTGCTGCTGATGATCACTCCGGTATGGTATCTGATACATCGGACAGGGATTGGGGGAAACATCTGTACGGTTCTGGATGATACGGTGCAGCACTTACTGGGAGAGGAAAAGGGCTGGATCACCAGAAGGTATTATTTATTGTATGTCCCAATTTACGGACTGATGATTTCGTGCTGGAAGGGAAAACCGCATCAGATGGAGAAGTCTCTTCTGGCAATGGCATTGCCCCTTGTGCTCTCCTTTGATGCATCGGTGACGGACAGTGAGCTGGGAAGCTGGGGGAATTTCACGTTTTGGACAACGGCGTTATATCTGGCATTTGTGTTTGTGATGGCAGTACAGTTTGATATCATTTCCCTGCCCAAAAGGAAAACGGTCCGGATCACGGGGCTTGCACTTGTACTGGCAAAGGGAATCTACATGTTGTATGATTTTGCGGTAGTCTGTCATGCACGGTGGTCCGTATATTATCATCATGCAGGCTGGAACACCATGTTTTTGTTCTTCTCAGAGAAACGGAGGCGGGAATATAGTGCATTGTGGAAAACGATTGTGGGGGACGATCAGGTTTCGGCATTGCAGTTATTTCATGTGCAGATGATGCAGGGGATCAAATGGATCGGAACCAGTGACATTCTGACGCAGAAGCTGGCGCAGAATGAATATTCTGCAGAACAGGTGTACTTATATATTACTTATGGTGATCTGAATACGCTTATGGCATACGTGGGAATCCTGCCGGTGGTACTTGTACTGGGAGCGTTGACCGCCTTTACCATATGGCTGGTCCGAAAAGCATGGAGACAGTCAGACCGCACCGGAAGGCTGCTGGGAATATCCATTGGATTTGTTATTCTATTCCGGATCTTTTATGCGGCGGCACAGGCGTTCAGCCTGACACCGGGGAATCATTATGTTGGTCTGATACCGGTCTTTGGGGGAATCGGTACGGAGGACTATAGCGGTACTGCAGAGACATTGGCACTGTATGGTATGCTGTTAAGTATTTACCGTTACCGGAATGTCTGAACAATGTTTTATTTTCTTCTGACAATAATGACTCCACCGATCACAATTAAGATAATAACTGCTGCAGCGATTGGAAGAACCGGTACAGCGGAATTGCCGGAGGAATTGTCTGCTCCGGCTGATGAAACCTGGTTGTCAGAAGCGGGTGTTTCGTCAGCGGCAACGGCATCAGGATTATCATGATCAAAACCGGATACGGTAAATGTGATCTCCACACTTTCATTGCCTGTTCCCTGCAACAGCTTCCAGCCGCTTTCGACAGATTCGGGAAGCCCTTTGGCAGCGACCTCCTTTACAAGCTCGGCACGCCAGTGATTCAACAAAAGAATAACCATACCCCCCTGCAGATAAGGTTCCTCGTTTTCCGGAACACCTTCATCAAAGCTCAGGATTTCTTTGTCGTTGATGGATGCCTTGACATCGGTAAATTTAACCTTGTCGTTTAACGGAATATCTGTAGCAATGTGAAGCTGGGAAATGTCTGTTTCATTCATGGAATCCAGACCCTCCAGTCTGACTGTATAGGTACCGTTGCCGGCAATTTCTGTATTGGTGAGAGTACCGGTGGCGGCAGTGTCTTTGTTTGTTTCTTTGTCCTTGTACATGAGATTGTCTGCATTTTCGGTGTTGTAATAGCTGTTCTGGGATTTTTCGTAATAACCCATATGTGTCAGCCAGAGATTGGTGCAGGTCTGGATTCCGAGGGTTGCATGATATTTACCGTTGGGATCAAAGACGGCTTTCTTTTTCTTGGCAGCCTGTGCAGGACTGACCGAAAAAGCGGACAGTGCCAGTGTGGCAGTTAGCAGAAGAGCCGTTAATTTTTTGATATTTTTTTTCATATATATAAATCCTTTCTTTGAATTTAAATTCTTTTTATTAGTGTAACATGAGCAGGAATAGGAGACAAGGTTGTTTTTTTGCAATATGATCATAAAAATCTAAATAATAATATGTTGTATCCCTTATTTTTTACGTGATTTTAACTGGACAGTATGGAAGAATCAGTGTAAAATGATTTATGTAACATGTAGTTTCGCAGTAACATTCAAAATACATATATTAGGAAGGGAGAGCTTATATGAAACGAAAGAAATGGAAAAATTATCTATCCGTTGCTTTGTGTGCATCCATGGTGATCGCCGGTTCCAATGCGCAGAGTATGTCCGGTGGCATGATTCAGAAGCTGGCAGCGCAGAGTATGTCCGGTGGCATGATTCAGAAGCTGGCAGCGCAGGGTGTGGCGGATGCGCAGGCAGTGGGATCACAGACGACAGGAAGGCAGGCGGAGGAAAAGGATGGACAGAACATAATCCGGCTCGGGGATGGTGCCCGAAAGGTTATGACCGAGACATCCTTTGTTCATTATGACAAGACAAAAGAAAATGTAGATACACCGGAGGCCACAAAGGATCCGGTCCTGGAAATGATCGCACAGAATCAGGAAAAGGAATCGGAAAAGACAGTGGATCCGGCGGCAGAAACAGAAAAATCTCCGGTGAATGAAAAGGGAGAGGTGACTGAGCCGTTTGACCAGGCGTATCCTGATGTGTTTGAGTCAGGTGATGTGGAGTATGCAGCCAACAGCATCATGCTCAAGATGAAGGCATCTTCAGTATCGGGTGTTAAGAAGAATTTACAGGATGCCGGAATCGGCAAGCTGGAGAGAATCTTCAAAACGGAGGATGCAACATGGTATACAGCATATCTCTTTAAGGGTAAGGACGTTGACAAGGTGATTGAGAAAGTACGTGCCATCAAAAAAGTTCTTGTGGCAGAGTACAACTTCAAATATGAAACCACGGCTGTGTCGGAGGAGGTTGCCGGCAATCCCAAGGCAGCGGACCAGTGGGTATTAAATGCCGGTGGGATCCAGGATAGCTGGAAAGAGTTAAAAGCACAGGGCGTCGATGCCGGTGGAAGCAGCAGTGTGACAGTGGCCGTGATCGATACCGGTGTGGATTATAATCATGAGGATCTGAAGGACAATATCTGGAAAAATACCGAGGAGATTCCGAATGATGGCATCGATAACGATGGAGATGGCATCGTGGACGACTATTACGGTGCAGATATGGTGAATGGCTCAGGTTCCGCAATGGATGATGAGGGCCATGGAACCCATGTGGCAGGTATCATTGCTGCATCCAATAATGATAAAGGTGTCGTAGGTATCGCTTATAATACCAAGATCATGCCGATCAAGGCAGGTGATGCTTCCGGATATTTTATGCAGGACAATATCGCAAAGGCGATCAATTATGCTTATGAGAAGGGGGCAGATGTCATCAACATGTCCTTTGGTGGTTCTGCCAGCAGTGTAGCGGTGCAGGATGCACTTTCCATGGCATATTCCCGTTGTGTGCTGGTAGCTTCTGCCGGTAATAATGGTGCGCCGAATGAAGCAACAGATTCCTATCCAATACCGGTACCCAATTATCCGGCAGCACTCAGTTATGTTATGGGTGTTATGAGCGTGGATGAGGACGGCGTAGAGTCCGGATTTTCCAACTGGGATGCCACGGTATTTAATAACAAGGAATATGAAGTATATGCACCGGGTGAGCAGATACTGAGTACGATCCCGGGAGACCGCTATGCAAGTCTCAGCGGTACCTCTATGGCTGCTCCTGTAGTGGCAGCGGAGGCAGCACTGCTTCGCAGTCGGTATAAGGATCTGGACAAATATCCGACCAAGTTTATTTATGGACAGATCAGCGGCACTGCAGACAAGAAGGTAATCTGTGCCAATCCGGAGAAGCATACGGTAATGGGACTTCCGCATAACATTCCGGGTATGGTCAATTTCAAAGAGGCAATGATCAGGCTTCCAAAGCCGGAAGTAGGAATGAGTGATTATGCGATCTTTGATACAGCAGGATTTTCAGCGGATACGGAAGGGCTGACAGCAGGCTGTGAGGAGATCAATAACGGTGACGGTGTCGTTGATGCCGGAGAGACAATTGCCCTTGGACTGACTCTTCGTAACCGCTGGGGTATGAGCAAGAATACAAAGGTACATCTGGAGGCAAAGTCATCTACCGGAGAGATTGACAACCCATACGTTACTTTCCTGAATAATGATATTGATTACAGATCAGTAGGAACATATTCTGAAAATGACTGTGGAAAGCTCTATGGAAAAGATGATGAGGAGTGGACCGGATGGCAGGATCCATTCTATGTAAAGATTGATAAGAACTGTCCGAACAATGCGACCATCACGATTCAGGTAACTGTGACCTGTGAGAATGGACTGGACGAGGCTGATACGGAGATATATCGTAAAACATCGAAGATCAGACTGGCAGTACGCCGTGGTCAAATGCTTCCAAACAAGATCACAGAGGACACAACTCTTACAAAGGATAATATCTATATTATTCCAAACTCTATGGTGGTTATGGAAGGTGTCACGCTGACTGTCGAGCCGGGTACAAAGATTCAGTTCTGGAGCAGTGACGCACAGGATTCCTATGCAGAAACAGGAATTGCATATCTCAAGGTACAGGGAAAATTGGTCTGCAAGGGTACCGAGGAGGAAATGGTAGAGCTGTTCCCAAGCGAGTATATGGGAAATTACCGCGTGGAAGTATATGCTTCCGGAAGCGGAACAGTGGATATGGAGTACACAAAGGTTACCAATCCGTATTTGCATGATATTGATACAATTAGTAATTGTGAGTTTGTTCAGAACTTCCCGAGACAGCTGTATGGGGGTCGGAATCTTGACGGAGGAAAAGTCATGGAATCCTCGGATCATGGTGAAGTATATGCTGACAATATTGAAGACAGTAGTTTTTATCAACTGGGATCACAGTATAATAATTCCTATAATCAATTTCAGTTAAGTGGAATGTTTAATCGTTGTATTTTTGTGGATAGTGGTATTAATTTTTATGGAGGATCATTAAAAACGAAATATACAAATTGTGTTTTCTATGGCAACAATAACCGCTATGATTCTAAAAAGGATTCAAGTGATCCGGACGATTCTTACAGCGGAGCAACGAGCTCGTTGACGTTACCGGTGGGAATGTCCGAGCTCGCTGTTGAGGAGATAGCATATCGTCAAGAAACAGGAACAACATATGTAGCTTTTAAGCGGAATGATACATCTGGTGATAATGATATTATTCTGGATCACTTCTTTGAATACGCAGGATTAAAAAGAGCGGTTCCGGATGATAAGGAGGAAGCGGATTATCTTAGTTCTGCATATAGTGGTTACAGTATGTTTATGGGACTGTCTTATAAAAATGGAAAGGTATATGATTGTAATGGAAAGATAATTCCGGATGAAATTGATGTTAATGTAAATGGAACATATCAATCATATTATAATGTGTATCTATACAGCAGCATTATAAATGTTGAAGGTGGCTGGTATGGGACACGGGTCGATCTGGCAGAAGTCTCAGGAGATGTTTATGTTTCGGATATTGCCTTAGATGATTATCTGATCAACATGGATATGGAATCTACAGCGCAGATTCATGCAGATATTACTCCGGCTACGGTAGATCGGGGAAAACTGATTTACGAAAGTGAGGATCCTTCCGTTGCGGAAGTGAGTGACAGTGGAAAAATTACACCAAAAAGTCAGGGAACAACGAATATTAAAGTGTATTCCCCAGACAAGGCTGTATGGAACTATGTTACAGTCAATGTGAAAGAAACGGTGGCTCTTGAAAAACTTGTTATCAAACCGGAAAAAAATACACTGGCGGTAGGAGAGACAAAGAAGCTGACTACGGTATTCTATCCAAAGAATACAACGAAACGAAATGTACAATATACAACGTCGGATGCCTCTGTGGCTGTAGTTGATGATCGGGGAAAAGTAACGGCAAAAAGTGCCGGTACGGTACAGATTACGGTAACAGGTGCTGGCGGCATTGAGGCTGAAGCGGAGATTACATGTGTTATTCCGGCACAGTCACTGACTTTTGATCAGAATGTTTATATGACGACATTAGATCAGGAGGATGGCACCGCATTTTATCCAACGATTTCTCCGGCAGACTCTACGGATCAGGAATTGATCTGGGAGTCATCTGATAAAGATATTGCGTATATTGATGATAGTGGGCGCCTTGTAAAAAAACAGAATGGAGCAGTTACGTTGAGGGCATCATTGAAAGGAACGTCACTTTCCGCTGATATGGATTTGTATATTCAGGACCAGGTGCCGGCCGTTCAGATTAAAAAAATGCTGCAGTATGGTAATGATACACGTTATCTTCTTGGAGAAGACGGCGGTCTTTGGAAAATTGGAGGAGGCTGTCGATATCCGGAGCGAATTGATGAAGTTGGAACAGTGAAGGACTTTTGCGCTACGAATGGTTTGTATGTTATAGATACGCAGGGTGTGCTGAGACATTATAATGAGAGTTTTGATGGTGAATCAGGAGCGCATCAGTTTATAATGGACAATGATTTTTCTGTGTTGAACAATGTCGTTGCATTAAATGAAGGCTGGGGCAGTAGTGTATATGCAATTACATCTTCTGGCAAGTTGTTTGCTCTGGGAGAAAATTCTTATGGGCAATTGGGAGACGATACGACAAATACTGTTTGGAATGAAACGGTTCCTGTAGAATTAAATGCCAAAGTGAAAAAAGTAGTTTCGTCTTATAGTATGGCATTAATGTTGGATGAAGATGGAAATGTATATACTACAGGAGGCTGTAATACAAAGATTCAAAAGCCGGTTAAAATTGGGGAAAATGCCAAAGATATATATTCCAATACTACAGAGTATGATGCGTTTATTGATTTTGGAAATACAGTAAAAAGAGTCAATTATTATCGGTCATCTGTTAATCTGACAGAGGCGGAGACATTTGCAAAAACCAAGGCAGATGAAAAGTTGTATGGTAATTATAAGGATAGCTATTATCTTGAAGATGGCAGAGTCTATATGAAAGGATATAATAACAATGGTCAGCTTGGTGTTGGAACAACTAAGGATATGGAAGAGTATTCTGAGCCAATGAAAAATATTACAGATGCAACGAGAGTATTCTGGCTGAACAATACAGTATACGTACAGACGGAGACAGGCGCTTTATATGCTGTCGGTCAGGGAAATAATTATTTCCTTGGAAATGGTCGTACTTCCGATGGTCTGATACCGGAGAGGGTTCCGTTTGGAATGACGTTTTCAGGAGATTATCCACAGCTGAAACAGTGGAATGCAACTCCGATTGCTTCTTCAGAGGTGGACGGTCTGCAAGGTGATAAAATGCAGCTCATATTTAATAACCACATTGTACGTGGAAGCACTTATAACAGCATCAAGGTTAGAGATAAAGATGAAAAGGCATTGACATTGAGTAAGGACATAGATATGCAGTATCTGAATCTGACCTTTGAGGAAGAATTGACGAAGGATGCAGAGTATACACTTACGATCCCGAAGGGAGCGTTGGCATTTCCTAGTGGAGAAACTAATGATGAAATAGCAATTAAATTTGTTTACATGGGAGAAGAAACTACAAAAGAAGATGGATCGTCTGATGGACAGACAGGAACAGAAACAGGAAATGATTTAGAAGATCCAAATGATGCTGGTGAGGAGGATGATGCTTCGGAGGTACATGAGACACAGAAGGATGAGGAACTCCTGGCACAGCGTAAGCAGCTGACCAAAGAGGATGTGGAGAAACAGTGGAAGCAGTTTGTCGACAATGGTATGAATACTATTTTCTATAGTAATGCTATCATCAACAGATTAAACAACGATGATACAGAGACGTGGCTGCGTATTAAGGCACCGGACTCAGATAACTATACCATGGTTGGCCTTGGAGGCAACTATTGGGGAACTACCAATCAGAAGCTGATCGACAAGCAGATCCTGGATTTCAATGACTTCCAGAGTCTGGCAGAGATCAATACAGGAAAGATCCTGACAGAGGCACCGAAGGATACCTATCCGTTTGTGACAGACGCATACCTCGAGAGAGAGGATAAGAAAGTGACAGAGGTTGGAAATGACCTTGTGACATTCGTTGTAGAGTTTAATCGTGATATGGATACTGGCATTGATCTGAAAGTTGGATTTGGCAGCAGTTATCCATATAATGATTACACCGTAGAGGGCAAGTATGAGACACCTACCCGCTGGAGAGGAACGATACAGTTAAGTACATTGATCGAAAACGGATATCAGTGCTGGTCTGTAAGTAATGGTAAGGCAGCAGGAACAAGCCTTAAGCTTTTTAAGGACTGGGGCAGATTCCCGTTCAAGATCGATACATCAGCGGCTCAGGCGCTGACCATGCAGGGCGAGGCAACCAAGACAGGTATTAAGCTGAGCTGGACGCAGGATGATTTTGACACTCTGGCCGGATACAATATTTACCGTTCCAAGACGGAGGATGGCCAGTATAGTCGTCTCAACAAGACAGTGATCCCGGCAGACACCAAAGAGTGGTTTGATGATACGATCGAGCCGGGTGAAAAGTATTATTACAATTTCACGGTGGTGAAGTCGGATATGACGGAATCAGAGCCGTCCGGAAAGGTTTCGGTTCATGCACTGGATACCATGGCACCGGATATTTACCATACTCCGGTCAGAAGCGTGTTTGAGGGCAACAATCTGGTTATCAGTGCAACCATTTCGGATAACATAAAGATTGAGTCAGCCACCCTGTACTACAGAGTGAAGGGGACAAAAGAATGGCATGAGAAGACTATGTCAGCAAGTAATGATAAGTTCTTTGCCGTGATCTCTGCGGATTATGTAACCATAGAGGGGCTGGAGTATTATATTTCCGCTACCGATGGTGTCAATGTGACGAACCGTGGAACGGCAGAGGAGCCAAATGAAGTGCTGATTCAGAAAAATATAGGCAAGGATGAATTTGGTGATGTGGATGGCAATGGCATGATTGAATTGAAGGATGCCCTGATGGTACTGCAGGCTGCCAATGACAGATTAAATCTTACAGAGGAGCAGTTTGCGCGGGCAGACTGGAATCAGGACGGAGAGCTGTCAGCAATGGAGGCACTGCGTATCTTACAGTTTGTCAATGGATCTGTCAGCACGATCGTACCATAAAGGATGATCATGATGTGGGGTTTCCCTGGGGCTTATGCCCTAGGGAAATTTCGTATTTTGACTTACAACGATAGGAAAGGCTTGGTATAAAAATGGGACATGGGAAAAGAACATGGAAAAAGCTGTGGTCTGTTTTACTGACTGTGGCACTATGCCTGACGATATTACCGACGGATTTCGTAAAAGCTGATTCTGAGACGGTGGAGGCAGTGCCGAGATTGCAGATTTCCACCAACGGTCAGGTGGATCAGTGGAATACCGGTGTTGGTCAGGGGCAATGGTTTTATATAAACATAGAAGCGTATGATCTGAAAGATGTGGGTGGACTGGATTTATCCATTCCGTATGATACAGATATATTTCAGGTGTCCGATGTGTATGTGGGAGATCTTCTCTCAGATGAGAAGGTTTTAAGCGATGTCAGAAAGGAAGAGGGGATCATTCAGGTCTCAGCCATTTCTGCAGATGGGATCACGGGGAACGGAAGTCTCATTCAGATCAGTGGTTACCTCAAGGATGATGCAGCTGTTGGGGAACATACCTTAAAGATTCTTTTGGGTGAATGGTACGATACCGACAGAAATACAGTTGACATCCAAAGAGGCGAGAGTGTCTTTACGGTCAAAGAAGGTACCGGACAAAAGGATGCCCTGGAATTTGCAATGTTTACTGTTCCGGGCAAGTATGAGGTGAAAAAGGGAAACCGGATCCATTGTGTGGTTAGCTGTACGAATTTGAAAAAGCTTGCAGGGGGAAGTATTGTTTTTAATTATGATGCAAAGCTTTTCAAGCTGTTAAAGATTACGCCTACGTCAGAGCTAAAAGAAAAAAATGTGGTTTATACCGTAAATGATAATGTACCGGGAAATATTAAGACAAGCTTTTTGTGTGATCAGGCGATCAATGAGGATGGATATTTAAATTTGTTTGAACTGGACTTTCAGGTGACCGGTAATTACGAGGGAGATGTGACGATCACAGGTACTCCGGAGGGACTTGTCTCAGAAGATCTGGAGGAGATGACAGGGAAAACGATGGCATTGTTTTTACATCAAAGTCTCGTGGAGGAGATTGATGAGAACAATAAAATGTGGCTGGAACCGGAAACAGGTGAAAACTCCAATGAGTTGAAGCTTGCATTGAAAATCACATCGGAAAAGGGCGTGGCAGCAGGAGATTTTAAGCTGATATACAATTCTGATTACCTTATCTGTAAAGAGGTTACGGTGGATGATGGAGTCGGAAAAGCAGGAGGCTATCTTATTACCAATGAAAAGATTGATGGAGGACAGGTGAGCTTTTCGTATGTGGATCCCAAGGGGAACTCCGGTGAGCAGACGCTGCTGCATCTGACATTTCAAAAATCAGAGTTTATTTATGATGATCTGGAGGTTGTGTTATCAGGAAAAAATGTGGTGGACAAGGATTTTAAGGATGTGAAATTGTCCTATGTACCATATACTATCTATCTATATGATCCGGATGCAACAGAAAGTCCTGAGCCGAGTCATACACCGGAAAGTACAGACAAACCGAAAAGTACAGACAAACCGGAAACCAGCAGGAAACCGGGAACCACCGACAAACCGACACCAAGCCGGACACCGGGCAGTACTGATGGGCCGGAAGTCAGTCAGATTCCCGGGGTAACGGAGGTTCCACAGGCACCACAGGAACCACAGCCGCCGGCCGGGCAGGACACAGGAAGTGATCCGTCCCTGACCGGAGAGCAGGGAAATGGTTCTGTGGCGGGAGATATGGATCGTATCGGCTATACACATAATGCAGGTTCCCTGTCCTATACGATTGTGAAAAAAGCAGGCACAAAGCAGGGCGAGGTATTTGTAAAAAAGGCACGCAATAAAAAACTCACTTCGGTTGTTATACCAAAGAAAGTAAAGATTGGGAAAAAATGGTACAAGGTGACAGGAATTGCCAAGAATGCATTTAAGGGATGCAAAAGTTTAAAGAAAATTACCATTAAGACGAAGACTTTGAAAAAAGTAGGCAAGAATGCGATCAAAGGAATTTACAAAAAAGCCAAAATTATTTGTCCAAAGAAAAAGAAGGTGTATATTAAAAAATACAAAAAACTTTTTAAAAAGAATACCGGTTATCGAAAAACAATGAAAATAAAATAGCCGGAAGACACACAAAGTTTAGAAGCTTTCCGAAAATATCAAAGGTAATGATCAGGCAGGCGTAGCATCAGGCGGCACTGAAAGCTGTTTGGATGTTTACGCCTGTTAACGATGGAAAATTATAACAGATACAGGAATTAAAAAGATGAAATGCAGGAGAACCGGGGAATGTGCCGTCTTTTTCTGTTACAAAACGAAGGGCGGGAAATATCCCGTATCTTCAGATCAAAGTGAAGGGGAGGCGGAAGGAATATGCACAGATATATGTGTCAGTAGATGGCGGCTCCTATAAAAAGCTGGTACTCAGTAATAGCTCCATTGGAAGGTTAAAGGGAGTATTCCGCATCCGGTACCGGGAGGGATATCGTTATTTTAAGATCAGGCTCAGGACATATAGGATCGTGTCAGGAAAGAAAGTATACAGTGAACTTTCTGATCCCGTGAAGGTAAAGCTGTAAAAGTAGTATTCGATAATCTGATGTTAAGGAATCAAATGTCCCGCATCAGATTATTGTTTATGTAACTATATATTTCGATATGTATATGCTCGTCCTTTTTTGCCGGTGCGTTCCACAATATTCAGGGAATACAGGATCCCCAGCAGTGTCTGGGCATAACTTACCGGTATATGGGCGGCCTTGGCAAAATCCTTTGATGTATAATCCGGGGAAAGCCCTTCCGGGAGAAAGCATTTGTAGTCGGCAGGGCTGCCAATATAAAATTCATCCACTAGCTCCGTCGGGATCCGGTCAAAGCGGGAGGAACCCTTTTTGCGGTCACGGCTCCAGCCGTTTAACAGGCGATATTCATCTGCGTCAATGAGGATCAGACACAGGTGGAGATTGGGATTATCCAGATACATTTTTATTTTATAAAGCTCCGGAACAGCATCGTAAATGGTGCCTGTTTTCGGAGATTTTCTTTTGGCGGAGATTTCACCTGTCTCCTCGTTGATCCAGTAAAGATATTTCGTGTGGACGATGGGGTACACAATGGTAACCGGATAATATTTCAAAAAAGTGTCCAGCTTGCGGCGCAGCTTGTCAAATCCTCTGGTCTGGATCTCAATGATCTCTCCGTCCTGTAAAATATCCGCCACAAAGTTTTCCACAGGAATCTCCTGATGCTCCGGATCCGGCTCATAAAATGCTTTGAGCACCGCATGGACCGTTTTTTCAGACAGTGTGCCAATGCCCATGGATGCCCGCTCCTGATTGATGATCTTGCGGCATGCCTGATGAAATAATATAACGTCATTATCACAGATGGACATAGGTTTCACCTCCGGTTTCCTGTAAATTCTTAAGAAGCAACAAAGAAAATTCTAGACGACACATGGGAGAATGTCAACGCTCAAAATGTATGGATCGGATCAAAAAAGGGCATACTATTGTCCGATAGAACAGATCTGAGAATATAGTGCCGCAGACGTCTGCGGAATGGAGGGTGCATATGGCAGACATATTTCAGGGAGATTTTGAAAAACGGGATGAGGAGATCAAAAAGCTGCTTCGCATCGAGGACAGCTTTGATCTGATCCGCAGGCGTTTTGTGATCGGTGGCAGACAGGCAGCGTTTTATACAGTGGATGGATTTTTGAAGGGCGAAGTTTCGGAGAAGGTGATGGAGTTTTTTTATAAGATTACGCCGGAGCAGATGCCCGGGGATTTTGCAGCTTTTTTGCAGCAGAAGATCCCATATCTGGATCTGATGAAGCTTGCAGATCAGGAGGCATTTGTAAAAGCAGTGCTTTCCGGTATGAGCTGTCTGCTGGTGGAGGGCTATGATATTATTCTTGCGCTGGA
Source organism: uncultured Lachnospiraceae bacterium (assembly GCA_934338765.1). GTDB lineage: Bacteria > Bacillota > Clostridia > Lachnospirales > Lachnospiraceae > Jutongia. The sequence goes on from CAKRHL010000018.1 coordinate 15,273, forward strand.
TTTCAGGGAGTATCCCGGTCGCAGCGTGGATGAGCCGGATAAGGATAAGGTGCTTCGGGGAGCAAGGGATGGATTTATTGAGTCTCTGATCCCCAACATGGCTCTGATCAGACGGCGTATCAGAGATCCGGAGTTATCCTTTACGCTGGTGGATATCGGGAGGAGCTCTAAGACTGATGTGGCAGTCTGTTATATGCGAAACCGCGTGAATCCCGGTGTGCTCCGGGAGCTTATGAAGCGACTGCGGGGAGTTGATGTGGATTCTCTCACCATGAACCAGGAGAGTCTGGGAGAATGTATTTTCAAAAAAGGCTGGCTGAATCCATTTCCAAAGTTTAAGTTTTCGGAACGGCCGGACACCACAGCAGCATGTATTCTGGAGGGAAGCATTGTGATCCTGTGTGACAATTCTTCGGCAGCGATGATTCTGCCAACCTCCCTGTTTGAGATCATAGAGGATGCCAATGATTATTATTTTCCTCCGGTGACAGGGACATATCTGCGTTTCAGCCGTTTTATCATTAATGTGGTGTCGATCTTTCTGACCCCGGTTTTTATCCTGCTGATGCGGCACGAGGACTGGGTTCCCCACGCCTTTGAATTTATAAAGATACAGGATCCCATGTATATTCCGCCGGTGGCGCAGCTTCTGATCCTGGAGGTGGCGATCGACGGTCTTCGGATGGCGGCGGTCAATACACCCAATATGCTCAATACCCCGCTAAGTATTATTGCGGGTATTGTGTTTGGGGATTACACGGTGAAAGCGGGCTGGTTTAATTCTGAGATCATGCTTTATATGGCATTTGTGGCCATTGCCAATTACAGCCAGAGCAATATGGAGCTTGGCTATGCGATCAAATTTATGCGTATACAGCTTTTGATCCTCACCGGAATCTTTGGACTCTGGGGATTTCTGGCGGGTACGGTGATCCTCATTGTGACGCCGTTGTGCACCCGAACCATCAACGGACGCAACTATTTGTACCCTCTGATCCCTTTTGATAAGGTGCAGTTAATGAAGCGGTTTTTCCGGGTGAGTCTCAGTGAAAATGAAAAGCTTAACCATCAAAGTTCTAAATAGAACTACTTATAGACATTATGCACAAAACAAAATATTTCTTCTTATTAAAAATGGTTGCTTTTTTGTGAAATAATATGTTAAAATGTGCGCGGTAGAAAATGAGATGAGTTTTCTGCCGTGCGTTTTTTTGCACAATTTTGAAATATGGAGGCGTAGATCATGAAAAAATTAAAATCTGCGGTATGGGGTGCAGCCTTGGCATTATGCGCTTTGATGGCGAACTCTTCCGTGGCGTTTGCGGCGGAGAAGGGTGCAGAGAGTGTTGGCAGCACATTGTCACTTGCATATTGTATCCCGTTTGTTGGAATGCTGTTATGTATTGCAATTTGTCCTCTTGTAGTAGGCGAATGGTGGGAAAAATGGAAGCCGGCGGCGGTTATCTTCTGGTCACTGGCCTTTGTGATCCCGTTTGCGGTATTTATCGGAGCAGGTACGGCGTGGGAGCAGGTTTTAGAGTCTATTATCGGTGATTATCTTGGATTCATCGTATTGCTGTTTGGATTGTTCTGCGTTGCAGGTAATATCGTGCTGGAGGGTGATCTGGTGGGCACTCCGAAGCTCAATGTGCTTTTACTGCTGATCGGCACCGCATTATCCGGCTGGATCGGCACCACCGGAGCAAGTATGGTAATGATCCGTCCACTGATCCGTGCCAACAAATGGCGTCAGCGTAAAGCACAGATCGTCATTTTCTTTATCTTCCTGGTATCCAATATCGGTGGTTGTCTGACCCCTGTTGGTGATCCGCCTCTTTTGATGGGATTTAATAACGGTGTCGGCTTCTTCTGGAGCTTAAATCTTCTGCCGGTTATGTTACTTAATGTGGCAATCCTGCTTCTGTTATTCTATATCATTGATAACAATGCATACAAGAAGGATGTGGCAGACGGTCTCAAGCCGGAGACAAGTGAGGAGAAAAAGAAGCTTCATCTGGCAGGCGCTCACAATATTATCTTTATGATCGTGATCGTGGCAGCAGTTATTTTGAGTGGTGTACTGCCACAGCAGGTACCGGTCTTTGCAAAGGGTATTCATTTCTACGGAGAGGTTGAGTTAAGCTATGCTTCAATTCTGGAAATGGTAATGATCCTGGCAGCAGCATCCCTTTCCTTCCGTACCACCAAGAAAGAGGTACGTGAGGAGAATCACTTTACATGGGATGCGATTCAGGAAGTGGCAGTTCTCTTCATTGGCATTTTTATCACAATGATCCCGGCTCTGTTGATCCTCAAGGCAAGAGGAAGCGAGCTTGGTATTGAGAAGCCATGGCAGTTCTTCTGGATGACAGGTTTCCTGTCCAGCTTTTTGGACAATACACCGACCTATCTGGTATTCTTCACCACGGCAGTACATTCCGCTTTGACGGGTGGCACAATGGTCAAGGTGCTGGATGGAACAATTCCAAAGATATTCCTGATGGCGATCTCCTGTGGTGCCGTATTTATGGGAGCGAATACTTACATTGGTAACGCACCGAACTTTATGGTTCGTTCCATTGCCGAGGAAAACGGAATCAAGATGCCTTCCTTCTTTGGATATATGGCATGGTCCGTCAGCTGCCTGATCCCGGTATTTATTATTGATACTCTGATATTTTTCCTGTTTATTTAATTAGGGATTAAAATTAACGATGACGTCCCCAATGATCTGTGGTATGATAGATTGCAGACATTGGGGATTTTAATTTTGCGGAAAATGTTAAGCCATGCCCTGTTGCCTGCAGGGAGTTATTTGGCTTGGAAAGATATGGTGGAAAGAATGATTTTTGATACACATGCACATTATATGGATGACCGGTTTGCAGAGGATCGGGAGGAGCTGTTGGCTTCCCTGCACGATGCAGGCGTTGGCAATGTTGTGGAGGTGGGAGCGAGTATACAGTCCACGAAGGACGCCGTGGCATTAAGCCGGAAATATGATTTTGTATACGGAGCCGTGGGAATTCATCCCGACGGGGTACCGGAAATGACAGGCGAAACCATAGAATGGCTGAAGGAGCTTACCGGGGAGCCGAAGGTTGTGGCAATAGGAGAGATTGGTCTGGACTATTATTATGATGAGCCGGACAGAGAGCTTCAAAAGAAATGGTTTATCCGGCAGCTGGAGGTAGCTAAGGAGACAAAAATGCCGGTGATCATTCACAGCCGGGATGCCGCACAGGATACCCTGCAGATCATGGAGGAGCATTGTGACTGGAGCCAGGGGGGCGTGATCCACTGCTTTTCTTATACGGTGGAGACAGCCAGAATATATCTGAAAAAGGGATTTTATCTGGGGATCGGTGGTGTTGTTACCTTCAAAAACGGCAGGAAGCTTGTGGAGGTTGTGAAGGAGGCTCCGTTAGAGCAGCTTGTGCTGGAGACGGACAGCCCGTATCTGACTCCGGTGCCAAACCGTGGAAAGCGAAATGATTCCAGACAGCTCGCCTATGTGGTTGATGCGATCGCACAGATCAAGGGCATCGACAGGGAAGAAGTGATCCGGGTCACAGAGGAAAATGCCAAAAGGATGTATCGGCTTTAGACAGATACACTTTTTGAATCTTTTATCGAAGCAGCAGAAATTTAGAAAGGAGCGGTTATGGCAACATTAGGAAACCCGCAGAATACCATAGAGATTTTACAGAAATATGATTTTCATTTTCAGAAGAAGTTTGGTCAGAATTTTCTGATCGATACCCATGTGCTGGAGCGCATTGTGGAATCTTCCGATATTTCGAAGGACGATTTTGTGCTGGAGATCGGTCCGGGCATCGGAACCATGACACAGTATCTCTGTGAGCACGCAGGGAAAGTAATGGCGGTGGAGATTGACAAAAACCTCCTGCCGATCCTTGCAGATACGTTAAAGGAGTATGATAATGTTACGGTGGTGAATGAGGATATTCTGAAACTGGATATTGGAAAGATTGCACAGGAATATAATGACGGCAGGCCGATTAAGGTGGTGGCAAATCTGCCATACTATATAACAACACCGATCATTATGGCACTTTTTGAAAGTCACGTTCCGTTGGCCAGCGTGACAGTTATGGTGCAGAAGGAAGTGGCGGAGCGTATGCAGGCCGGTCCGGGGACAAAGGATTACGGCGCATTGTCCTTGGCAGTGCAGTATTATTCTAAGGCGGAGATTACCGCCAATGTGCCGCCGAACTGCTTTATGCCGCGTCCAAAGGTTGGTTCCGCAGTGATCCGGCTGACCTGTCATCAGGAACCGCCGGTAAAGGTTGTGGATGAGAAGTTTTTCTTCCGGGTGATCCGTGCGTCTTTCAATCAGAGACGGAAAACACTGCAAAATGGTCTTGGCAATGATGCCGGACTGCCGGTGACAAAGCAGCAGACGGCAGAGGCGCTGAGACAGATGGGCCTTTCCGAGACGATCCGGGGCGAAGCATTGTCGCTGGAGCAGTTTGCCGAGCTGAGCAATATTCTGAAAACCATGTAGAACAGAATGACACAGAAAATGAAATCGGGATGGGAAAAACCGGAACGGGTAGGGCTTTAGAAAAGCTGAGGAATGAAATAAGGGCTGAGAGATATATTAAGTATTAGGTTTATAAAAGTATAGCTTAAAGTATGGATGCTTTGAAAGGTGGGTTTAGTAAGATGATGGTAACAGAAAGATTAGCATTATTAAAAAATCTGATGCAGCAGTACGGGATTGATTATTACTATATTCCGACCAATGATTTTCACGGATCGGAGTATGTGGCAGATTATTTCAAATGCCGGGAATATATGTCCGGATTTACGGGCTCTGCGGGAAATATGCTGGTAAGTCAGTCAGAGACAGGTCTCTGGACCGATGGAAGGTATTTTCTGCAGGCAGAGGAGCAGCTTGCAGGCAGCGGTATTACACTATTCCGGATGGGAGAACCGGGTGTGCCAAAGATTTTTGAATATATTGCACAGCATATTCAGCCGGGACAGTGTCTTGGTTTTGACGGGCGTATGGTGGATGCCTTTTATGCCCTGCAGCTCAAAAAGATCGTGGAAAGTAAGGGGGCTCGCCTGATCGCAGATTACGATCTGGTGGGAATGGTATGGCCGGATCGTCCGGCGATCGAAGCAAGGCCTGCATACAGTCTTGCGCCGCAGTTTACGGGAGTGAGCCGTGGGGATAAGATGGATGCCATTTGTAAATGGCTGGACAAGAAACGGGCGGACATGCTGGTGGTTACATCTCTGGATGATATTGCATGGCTTTTAAATATCCGCGGAGAGGATATCCATTGCTGTCCGGTAGTGTTGGGATATTTAGTGATCAAACCACTGGAGAGATTTCTGTTTACGCATAAGAGTGCATTCAGTTCAAGGCTGCGGCAGGAGCTGGCAAGGGATAGCGTGATCCTGCGGGATTATGAAGAGATTTATGATTATCTGGCCGGGGTGAAGGAAGGCAGCCGCGTGGCCATGGACATGCATGTGGCTAATTACCGGCTGGCAAGCGTGATACCTCAGCACGCCAAGATCCTTGGTGTCGTGAATCCGGTCAATATGATGAAAGCGATAAAAAATCCTGCTGAGATTGCGGGAGAAAAGGCAGCACACATTAAGGACGGTGTGGCACTGACTCGTTTTATCTACTGGCTGAAGCAGAACATTCAGAAAATGCCGTTGACGGAGCGTATGGTTGCGGCGCAGCTGGAAGCATTCCGGGGGAGTGTGGGAGATTATCTGGGACCAAGCTTTGACCCGATCGCAGCGTATGGTCCACACGGCGCCATTGTTCATTACAGTGCTACGGAGGAGACCGATGCAAGACTGCTGGCAGAGGGATTTCTTCTTTTGGATACCGGTGGTCATTATCTGCAGGGAACCACGGATGTTACACGAACCATTCTGCTGGGTCGGCAGGCAACGCCGGAGGAGAAAAAATATTATACGGCAGTCTTGTGTGGAAACCTGCGTCTGGCAGCGGCAAAGTTCAAGAAGGGCTGCAGCGGTGTGGCTCTCGATATATTGGCGAGACAGCCCCTTTGGGATATGGGATGTGATTTTAATCACGGAACCGGTCACGGTGTCGGATGCCTGCTCAATGTCCATGAGGGACCCAATGCGATCCGTTACCGTATTGTGGCACAGCCGGACGGCAATGTGGAGATGCAGCCGGGCATGATCACTTCGGACGAACCGGGCGTTTATCTGGAAGGAAAGTTTGGAATCCGTCTGGAGAATCTGATCCTCTGTGTAGAGAAGGAAAAGAATGAATTTGGAGAATTCTTCGGTTTTGAGACCCTCACTATGGCTCCGTTTGACCGGGATGCCATTGCTCCGGAGCAGATGACAGCACGGGATAAAAGGCTGTTAAACGCTTATCACGAAAAAGTGTACGAAACCATTTCTCCATATCTGGGCCGCAACGAGGCAGAATGGTTAATGGATGCGTGTGCACCGATCGACTGAATGACGTTGTAACTAACCCACCCTTTTCATCTGAAACATAAGAAACACCCATAATATTTCTTATGTCCGATTACTTGAAATGTGATTTTTGCCTTTTAATTTTTTGAATGCCAGGGGCTGTGTCTGAAAATTGTCTTGTCGCCCTACGGTTTTCGAAAAATCTAAATGCTTTGCTGTTTCGATGTTCGATGAAC
>CAKRHL010000019.1 GCA_934338765.1 uncultured Lachnospiraceae bacterium
GATCAATATGGTATGTAAGCGTTACTTAGTTCTTTCCGGTACTTTGGACAAATATACACCGGCGGCACTGGAGGAGCATCAAAGGATTGTTGATCTGTTGGAACAGAATAAGATCAAAGAGGCCTCAGAGGCAATGTATGAACACGTAAAAAATGCAGGAGAAAGAATGCTGCTTTCTTGATAAAAAATATTGACAATACAGGAAAAAGGTGTATACTGTATACAGATAACAAAGGTGCTATCACATATGTGGTGGTGCCTTTTTTTTGAATTCTGAAACATTTTAAAAATGGGACAGCATTAGTAAGAATGGAGGACAGATTTATGAAATTTACATTTCAAATCCCAACAAAAGTGTATTTTGAAAAAAATTGTATTACGAACCATTTGGAGATTTTTACGTATTGTGGATCACGCGCAGCCATTGTGACGGGAAAACATTCCGCTAAGGCAAGCGGTGCACTGGATGACGTGACGGGAGTTTTAAAAAATGCCGGAATTGCATATGAAGTATATGATTCGGTTGAGAACAATCCAAGTATTGAAACAGTTGAAGACATTACAGAAAAGGTGAAAGCATTTAAGGCAAATTTTATTATCGGAATCGGTGGAGGATCGCCAATCGATGCTTCCAAGGCTGTTGCAGTCCTGGCAGCCAATGAGATGCACGCAGCGGATCTATTTAAGAACGATTTCACAAAAGCATTGCCGATCGTGGCAATCCCCATCACCTCCGGAACAGGAAGTGAGGTAACCCCGTACAGTGTTCTTTTGAGAAAGGATATGGAAACAAAAGTAAGCTTTGGAAATTCCCTGACTTATCCGGCATATGCTCTTTTAGATCCGGGTTATACGGTTTCCATGAATGACAAGACAACGGTAAGTACGCTGATCGATGCCTTTACTCATGTAATGGAAGGATATCTTGCAAACAGGAGTACCGTTTTTAGTACAATGATGTCTTTGGAGGGAATCAAAAACTTTGCAGAATGTATTCCCGGATTAAAGAGTAAAAAATATGATTACAGCTTTCGGGAGAAAGCGGCATATGTTTCTCTGCTGGGAGGTCTTGTGATCGCACAGACCGGAGTAACACTTCCTCATGGACTGGGATATTGTTATACATATTTTCACCAGATTCCTCATGGTATTGCCAACGGATTGTTTGTGAGGGAATATTTAAAACGATGTGAGACAACAGTGAAAGAAAAAGTGGATATGATCCTGGAACTACTGGGAGAGGACAGCGTGGATTCTTTGGGTGACACGCTGGAACAGCTCATTGGAAAACCACCGAAGCTTGATCAGGAACAGATAGAGCAGTATGCAGGATTAAGTCTTCTTCAGGCAGGCAGTATCAGCAATACCCCATTTGAACTATCGGAGGAAGATATTGTACAGGTATGGGAAAAGCAGAATGATCACGCAGAGTAAATAATAAGAAAGAAGGAATGAGTTATGAGCAGTATGTATGAGAGATGTATGAAAGTAATGCCTCCGGCAGCGGGCAGATCAACAAAGCTTGGAATTGTCAGTGCAAAGGGTTGTTATCTGACGGCGGAGGACGGAAAAGAGTATCTTGATTTTGCGAGTGGTGTTGCTGTGTGTAATATCGGTCACAATCATCCTAAGGTTGTGGAGGCAGCAAAAAAACAGGTAGACCAGATGATACATGGCGGTCATAATGTTGTTTACTATGAAAGTTATGTCAGATTGGCGGAGCGTCTGGTGGAGCTTACCGGAGGGGACACCATGGTATATTTCAGCAACAGTGGCGCCGAGGCAAACGAAGGAGCGATCAAGCTGGCAAAGCATTATACAAAACGTCCGGCGATCATAGCATTCCGGGATTCCTTCCATGGCCGTACCTTAGGAACGGTGTCCATTACAGGCTCCAACTCCCTTTACCGGAAATATTACGAAGGTCTGATGCCGAGTGTTTATTTTGCAGAGTATCCATACCTGTACCGGAGTCCTTATAAGGAAGAGGGATGGAAGCCATATATTGACAAGCTCGAAGAGATGTTTCATACGCTGGTGGATCCGGAGATGGTGGCTGCGATCATTATGGAGCCGGTTCAGGGCGAAGGAGGCTATATTGTACCACCGAAAGAGTTTGTACAGGAGGTGCGCAGGATCTGCGATAAATATGGAATTCTTCTGATCTTTGATGAGGTACAGACCGGTATGGGACGTACCGGTAAATTATACGCATATGAGCATTTCGGGGTACGTCCTGATATCCTGACAAGTGCCAAGGGAATTGCCTCCGGTTTTCCGTTAAGTGCGGTGATCGCCAGAAAAGAGATCATGGAAACATGGAATGCAGGTGCTCATGGCGGAACCTTTGGCGGAAACCCGGTTGCATGTGCAGCAGCATTAGCTACACTGGATGTGCTGACCAAGGACGGTGCACTGGAAAATGCGGCCAAAATGGGAGAATATTTCAGAGGAAAGCTAGATCAGTTAAAGGAGCAGCATGACTGCATCGGAGATGTCCGTGGACTGGGACTGATGCTTGCCATGGAAATTGTTGATGAAACGGGTGCTCCGGACAAGGCAAAGACTACGGAGATTGTGTCAAAGGCTCTGGAGGAAGGACTGATCCTGCTGACCTGCGGAACGAACAAAAACGTGGTACGTTTTATTGCCCCAACGATCGTAACAGAAAAGGAAATTGACCGGGCAATGGAGATTTTAGAGAAAATTTTATAAAAGACTTGTTTTTTTGAACGATATACTGTATACTGGATACAACAAAAAACACAGATAACGACGGCGTTATTACTGATTAGTAATAGCGCCGTTTTTCTTTTGGAGGGACAAGTTATGAAGCTGAAAGTATTAAATCCGGATAATACCGGTTTAACAAAAGAAATGATCTCTCTCCGGGAGAACCGGATGAAACAGATCGCACGGCCGGATACACAGATTGATATGGAAGTGCAGGAAAAAACAAAAATATGTGTAGACAGTGCACTGGATGTTGCAGTGACTTCCCTGGAATTGATCGAGAAAGCGGTTCAGGCAGAAAAAGACGGATATGATGTGATCGGATTATATTGTTCCGGTGATCCGGCGATGGATGCCATCCGGGAGGCTGTCAGTATACCGGTGATCGGGGCAGGACAAAGTTCTTTGCAGATAGCTGTGGGACTGGGACAGAGGTTTTCCTGGATCACCTCCGCAGACAGTGATGTGGGACCGGACCGGACGATCCGCAGATCCGGGATTGACTATAGCAGGCTTGCATCGATCCGGAGTGTAAAAGTGGATATCGCCACGGCAGGCTCCCAGGATCAGGAAGCCATGCTGGAACGGATTGTAGAATGTGGCAGACAATGTATGGAGGATGGTGCCCATGTATTGATCCTTGGCTGCCTTGTATTTGCAGGCATGGGACCGGAGGTGTCAAAACGACTTGGGATTCCTGTAGTGGATCCGGCTTATGCGGTTGTTTCCATGGCTGAGCTTTTATACAGTACCGGCCTTACTCATTCCAAGAGGACATGGCCGTCCCCGGACAGTCAGACCAGAAGCTGGCAGGGGGGAGAATTTTTCTTTTAGTATATGTTTCACAACCGAGAATGGTTTTATCCTATCAGGATATTGCTATAAAATCATATGAAAGAGAGGACAACATTATGAGAAAATTAAAAGGATTTGTAGCACTCACCTTAGTGATGTCGTTAATGGCAGCAAGCCTTACCGGCTGCGGAGGAAGTTCAGAAAAGAAAGAGTCTGCCACGGCAACAGATTCCAATCCGTTAAAAGGAAAGCAGCTTGTAATGGCGATCAATGCAGAATATGCACCATTTGAAAGTAAAAATGAAAGTGGAACCATTGAGGGCTTTGATGTGGATCTGAACCAGGCACTGGCAGATAAGCTGGGATATACCTTTGAACTGGATGATATGGATTTTACCGGTTTGATCGGTTCCATTACATCCAAGAGATGTGATTATATCATTTCTGCTCTTTCCAGCAACGAAAAAAGAAAGAAAGTAGTTGATTTTTCACAGGGTTATTATACACCGGTAACGGTTATTCTTTGTCCGAAGGACAGCGGCATTGAGTCATCAGCCGATCTGAAGGGAAAGAAGGTTGGTGTTACTCTTGGTACAGAGTTTGAAATCTATTCAAAGAGCATTAAGGGAACTGAGACGATTACATATGAGAGTATTGCAACTTCGATCCCGTTAATCGGTACCTCTGAGCTGGATGCCTGCATTATGGACAGTTCCAATGCCTTTGAGTATTGCAAGAAATATGACAATCTGACTTACAAGGTGGTTCCGATGAATGAGATCAAAGGTGTTCTCGATAACCCATATTGTATTGTTCTTCCAAAGAATTCGGAATATGTAGATGTCTTTAATAAGGCACTGGATGAACTGGAAGCTGATGGAACTATAGAGAAGCTGCAGACAAAGTGGTTTGGTAAAGAATACACAGACGCATTAAAGGTAGCAGAAGAATAAACAGAGAAACCCAGAGAAGGAGTGAGGCAGTATGACATTTCAATTTAGTACCGTATTCGAATATTGGCCAATGTATTTAGAAGGACTTCGTACAACGATTTATGTGACGCTGGGGTCTCTGATTTTCAGTCTGATCTTATCCATTCCATTGGCAATGATCAAAATTACAAGACATAAGATCCTGAATTTTATTGGCTTTTTGTATACAGATATTTTCAGAGCCCTTCCTTCTTTGGTTCAGATTTATCTGGTATATTTTGCGGCACCGCAGTTATTCGGAATTACTTTTACCGCAATGACATCCGCTTTTATTACCTTGTCCATGAATGCGGCAGCATATATTTCGGAAGCACTGCGAGGCGGCATTCTGAGTGTGGACATCGGTCAGAGAGAGGCGGCAAAGGCACTTGGTATCAGTCAGGTGGATACCCTGAAGGACATTGTGCTTCCGCAGGCATTGAAAGCGGTCTTTCCGTCGATGATCAATGAGACGATCGGATTATTGAAGGGGACGTCCCTGGTATCCATTATTGGTGTTGTGGATCTGATGAGAGCTTCCAGACAGGTTATGGCGGATTCCTACTTATCCTTTGAACCATTGATGGTTGCCGCAGTCATTTATTATGTTTTGGTAAAATCTATGAGTATGATCGGAAACAGACTGGAAAAACGGATCCGTGTCAGTGAAATTCGATAAACAATAAAATGAAATGTCGGCGTAAATATAGTTTACGCCGATGTTTTCGCAATTTATGCAATGGATGGTCAGTGATCCATCATAAAAGAAAAGGGTTCCTGAATTTTCAGGGGATCCGGAAAGGTTTGGTGATGAATATGGAAGAAAATATTTGGCCGGAAGGGAAAAAATGTGCTTTTTGTCTGGGCTTTGATATGGACTCCGATCTGATCTGGTTTAATAAGATCAAAGATATGGAAAATGGTATGCAGTTTATTAAGGGACCTTCGGTAGGAGAGTATGGACCGAAACGAGGCGTGGATCGTATTATGAATCTGCTGGAAAAATATGGCGTGAAAGCTACCTTTTTTATTCCGGCAGTTAATATGGAGCGAAATGTTCCTCTGGTGGAACGTATCCTGGATCAAGGACACGAAATCGCTCATCACGGTCTTTACCATGAACCGTCTTATGGCAATACGGTGGAGGAGCAGCTGGAGATCATTGATAAAAGCCAGGAGATCTTTAAAAGGATCATCGGAAAACCGGCAGTGGGATTTCGCTGTACCGGAGGTCTTTGCGAGGAAGCGGAGGAAGTTCTTTATAATGATCCCAATACATTGTATACCTGTCAGGGAGAGAGCAGTGAGTTGCCGGTATTTATGGAGGTAAAGGGTAAAAAGACCCATACGGTCCGGATTTCCTGCAGACAGGAGGTGGATGATTATATTCAGATGGTTTATAATGCGTATCCGCCAATTCCGGCGGGACTGCCCCGTATATCCGCCTATGAAGATGTTTTGTCCAATTTTAAGGATGAGGTGGATGGAACCCTTCGCTTTGGAGCTGTATTATCGACGGCATTTCATCCGCAGGTATCAGGAAGTCCCGGAAAGTCCAAGATACTGGATCAGTTGTTAGCGTATATCACATCGAAGCCGGAAATCTGGTGTACCAGTTGTGAAGAAGTTGCTTCTTATTGGCAGAAAAAGGGAGGTGCAGCCAATGTATAGAGAAGAGTTTCAATGGCCGTCAGGAAAGAAAAATGCCGTGATGATCAGTCTGACCCTGGATGCGGAATATTTTGGGATTGCCCAGTATCCGGAGGATAAAAATGCGGTGGCAGGTTTTAAGACCATGGCGGAATTTGGTGTCAAAAAAGGATTGGACAGAGTGCTTTCCGTATTGGATCACTATCATGTGAAGGCAACGGTTTTTGTGCCGGGAAAGGTGGCAGAGGAGTATCCGGATGCCATCAAAAAGATTGTAGAGCATGGTCATGAGATTGGGGTACACGGGTATGAGCATGAAAACTTTGCACTGCTTCCGGAAGAAAAACAAAGAGAAGCGATGGAGAAGAGTGTGGAGGCGGTAAAGGAAGTCTGTGGTGTGACACCGGTTGGTTTCCGGGCACCGGAGGGAGAATTGACGAAGCGTACCCTGGAAATTGCAAAGGAAGCAGGGATTGTTTATTCCAGTACGTTGGGAGATGATGACAGACCATATTATAATGTCCTGAACGATCAGGAAACCTCCATACTGGAAATCCCGTTCCACTGGGCATTATTTGATGCACCGTATTTTGCATTTCATTTCTGGCCGCCGGTACCGTATGGTCAGGGGCGTATCTCCAGTTTCAAAAAGGTTCTGACCAACTGGAAATGGGAATATGATGTGTTTCGTGAGGAGGGACTGTGCTATGTGCTGCAGTTGAATCCTATGACCATTGGAGATCCCGGTAAAATCTATATGCTGGAAGAGCTTCTGACATATATTCAGAAGGATCCGGATGTATGGTTTGCTACCGGAAAAGAAATTTATGATTATTGTGAATCTGTTGGATAAATTACAGATTCAAAAATCCCTACAATTAAAATTGTTGGCATGAGAAAATCGCTTAGATCAAAATCTAAGCGATTTTCTTTTGAGGAATGTATATTCAATCTATAGGAAATTGTCTATGGTTTTGAGGATCAGCTTTGGAAGTACACCGAAGGTATACGGCTTATATAAGCGTTCAGTCCATTTATGGGCGTCTTTTCCGTAGCATCCGTAATTCAGGGCAGGAATATTTAATTCCTGTATTTTGTCAACTGGCAATGGATAAAGTGCATTCATATCCGGAAAATTCCGGATCAGCAGATCAACAGATGCAGCATCATCGTCAATCTTTAAATAACTGCTGTCACTTAAGCTTGGGAAGAACTGCAGGATCTTGTAAGGAAGCTGTTCTTCATCGCTGAAGCTATGGACGATATCTGCAATTTGGTCGTAGAGCTCTTTTTCCTCCGGTATCTCTGCTTTTAAGGTGTTGTGAGGACAATACGGTGCAGAGAAGAATAATACGATGGTCGGTGTCGTAATCCGGGCAAGAGGAAGAAGTGTTTCCACCAGATGAAGTGGAATCTCCCGTTTGTCTACCCCCTCGGATAGTTCTTTGGCTGTTTTTTCGGACAGGAGCCCGGCAAGATCTCCATCGTAAGTTTCCTCTACACGCTGATAAAGTTCATCGTAGGAAAGAACAGAGCATGGATAACTGTATGGCTGATACTCCTGATGATTGATGCGGCAGAATTCCTTATATTGCGAATTGATCCGTGTCATCATATGCTCCAGTGCCGTTTGGGCGTAGGATTTTAGTTCCGTTATAATGGTATCCATAGATTTGTTGTGGACAAAATAATTGAAATAAACATATGCCGATTGTGCTGTCTGCACATTATAGAAATCCTTCAGATCCTTCATATACAGAACTGAGGGGGGCAGAGTATATTCTTCATGATACCCGTCACAGGATTCATGATTCAGATTGATCAGCTGCACCAGCTCAGCTGCTGTATTGGCGGCATCAAATCCTTCAAAGCACTGTCCGACATGTGTTTCCTTTCCGTAAATATAGAAGCATGGAAGAAGCTTTCCAACGGTTCCCGTGTAGATATACTGATGGGGATCTCCTTCATAAAGGGGACAGGTATAATCATTATTGATCGCAAATTTATAATGTAATCCATATTTTTGCTGAAGAGAAAGCAGATGCTCCAGTCCTTCAATGATTCCCGTGTGCTGGTTTTCCTCCACGGGATTAAAGGAAACAAGAATATTTCCTTTTAGCTTGTCCGGATTTTTGGATAGGTATTTGATCAATACCATAAATACGGCATCTCCGCTTTTCATATCACAGCTTCCGCGTCCTACCAGATAATCCCCTGTTTCAATATCCTTTCTCAGCACCTCCGGGATATCGCTGCTTGCCAGCATGGCATCCAGCAGCTTGTCACAGTCGAAAGCATATTCCTTAAAATGCCCAAAGTCTTCTACTCCGACGGTATCGATGTGTCCGTGAAACAGGATCGTATCTTTATAGTCGCCTGCAGTGCCACGGAGCAGAGCAAACACATTTTTTCTCTGAAGAGGATCGTTTTTCAGAGGAATGGTGCAAAGATACTCCGGGTGTTCTTGAAAATAAGGAAGCTTATTAAAATATCCATAGATAAAATCGGCAATTTTTGCTTCTCCTTCCGGCTCACTGTTGACACTGGCAATGGACACCAGTTGTTTTGTTAATGTTTCCATTTCATTATACATAAATATCACCTCATTTTTCTGGAAATCTGTTCCTGTTTTCATATTCATTTATAACATTTTAGACAGGAATTTCTTTGCACGATCGGACTTCGGATGATTGAAGAATTCCTCCGGAGGTGCATCCTCCACGATCACACTTTCATCCATAAAGATAATACGATCGGCTACTTCTTTGGCAAATCCCATTTCGTGAGTAACGAGGATCATGGTGATACCTGTTTTAGCAAGCTCCTTGATTACATCAAGCACTTCAGATACCATTTCGGGATCAAGGGCAGAGGTTGGTTCGTCAAACAGGATCACTTCCGGATCCATGGCAAGGGCACGGGCAATTGCTACACGCTGTTTCTGTCCACCGGATAAGGTGATGGGATAAACATCTGCTTTGTCGTCCAGACCGACACGGATTAGAAGCTCATGTGCCCGCGCAATCGCATCCGCTTTTGATATTTTTTTCGTTTTCATTGGTGCATAGATCATATTTTTCATAATGGTCATATGTTCAAATAAGTTGAAATGCTGGAAGACCATACCGACTTTCTGACGAACTTCCCGGATCGGGGCACCCTTGGCGGTAATTTCCGTTCCGCATACCGTGATGGATCCGGAGGTTGGTGTTTCCAACAGATTCATGCATCGGAGCATGGTGGATTTTCCGGAACCGGAGGGGCCGATGATCACAAGAACCTCTCCCTTTTGAACATCAAGAGAAATATCTTTTAAAACCTCCAGATCTCCAAAGGATTTGTAAAGGTGTTCCATATGTATCATATTTTCTTTTTCCATAGTATCCATCCTTTCTTTATTAGAAACTGGTAATTTCCAAAACATATTTTTTGGAAATAAAAAAGACGTTCTTTGAAAATTGTGTTTCAAAAAACGCCTTTGTTTTACGATGCTCTGTATACAGTATACTATCGGAATTGCCTGATGTCAATAAAAGAAAGTGAAAAAAAGTTAAAAAATAGAGTTGACATACCGTGGAAAGGGTCGTATACTGTATACAAGCAAAACGAAGGCGTTGAGTGATCATGAACTCGACGCCTTTATTTTTTGGGAAATGTTACATTTTCCGTGGTATCAGTTGGGGAAAAATACCTTTTGAACCCGACAACAATTATATTATGTTTCGAAAGAAAGGGGTCTTTATTATGTCATCATTATCACAGGACGCTTACCACAAAGTATTGAAATTATTTCCACCTTCACCATCACCTGCTTTTGAGGAGCCGGAGCAGTTAGTGAAGCACTGGGGAAAGGCATGGGGAGTAAACAGTGAAATCGGAAAGCTTCGCATGATACTGCTTCATAAACCGGGTGTGGAAATGAAATGTATTAAAAAGGAACTTTGGAATGATGAAGTGGGAGCGATCATTGCACCGGACAGATCCTGGTATTGGAGAGATAAAGAGGAGCCGGATCTGGATAAAATGATCGAGGAGCACGAAGCATTTGCCAAGGTGCTGCGGGACAATGGAGCAGAGGTTGTTTATCTGGATGGAATTGATCCGGACAGACCAAAGGCTGTCAATTGCCGTGATGTGGGAACAGCGATTCCGGGAGGCTTTGTTGTAGGACGATTTGCACCATTGATGAGACGTGGTGAGGAGCAGAGAGCTTCTATGTCTGTTGCAAAGCTTGGAATGCCGATCGTTCGTACGATCACAGGTACCGGTACTTTTGAGGGCGGTAATTTTATGTTTATTGATGATAAGCATGCAGCCGTTGGCTATTCCCAGCGTACCAATGAGGAAGGAATCCGTCAGTTACGGGAGGTTTTAAACGGTATGGGAATTGAGCTTCTGGTGATTCCGTTAACCGGTTTCCGTCTCCACATTGATGGATGCTTTATGATCGTGGATCATCACAAGGCAATCTATCAGCCGGAAAATGTACCGTATTTTATTTTGGAAAAATTAAAATCACTGGGCTTTGAAATGATCCAGATCGATCGGAGAGATACCGCTAATCCGATCAACTGTGTTCCTTTGGAACCCGGCAAGGTTATTATGATGGAGGGAACTGATTATACAGCTGATATTCTTGCTAAGAAAGGCATTGAAGTGATTCAGGTAGAGTACAGTGAGATCCAGAAGAATGGTGGTGGACTGCATTGCTCCAGTCTTCCTCTGATCCGGGATTTTATTACGTATTAATTGGAAAGGCACAGGTTATGAGTATGTTAGCAGATATGATTAACGATTATGTAAAAGACAGCCCGGCTTACCGGGTAGGAATTACCATGGATGATGTGCGGGAGGATTATGTACTGGCAGATTTTCGTGATGACATCTGTAAAATGAATGAGAACGAGAATCTGCTGGGGGTATCTCCGAAGGCAGTAAAGGCAATGCAGGAGACGGCGGTTTTATGTAATTATTATCCGGAAGGAACCGGAAAAGCACTCCGGAGAAAACTTGCCGAAAGGTATGGCTTGTCAGAATATCACTATATGATCACGGAAGGAGCCAGTGTTGCGATCAATGTGATCGGTGAAGTGTTTATCCGGGAGGGGGATGAGGTACTGATCCCGGCACAATCGTATGGAGCCTACGGAAACACGACAAAACGATTTAAGGGAACGCCGTTTTATGTTCCTATGAGGGGTGACAAGGGGATTGATCTGGATGCTGTTCTGGATGCCATTACGCCGAAAACGAAATTGATCTTTATCTGCAATCCCAACAATCCAACCGGCATGGCGTTAGAGGATGAACAACTTCTGGATTTTATCAGGAAGGTTCCGGATCACGTAATGGTTGTGGTAGACGAGGCATATTTCCAGTTTATCCGCAAGGAAGATTATAAAACAGCTTTGGATGCTATTACCGAGGAAAACTGTAAGGTAATGGTGATCCGTACTTTTTCAAAGGTTTACGGAATGGCAGGTGCCCGTGTTGGGTATGTGGTTTCCAGTCTGGAAGTCATCCGGTATCTGAGCCGCATGGTCAATTATTTTTGTACCAATAAACTGGCGCTTGCCGGGGCACTGGCGGCTCTGGATGATAAAGAGTTTGAAGAATTAACCTTAAGTACTGTTCGTGAAGAACGTATTTACCTGACACATGAGCTGGAAAAGATGGGATATTATGTTTGTCCATCGGATACCAATTTTATCTTTGTGGATTTACAGATGGATTCCATGAAGCTTTGTGAAAAAATGCAGCAGTTTGGAATTATTCTTCGTGGAGATTACGACTATACCCGTATTTCCATCGGCACAAGAAAACAGAATCAGCGGGTCATTGAAAAATTAAAGGAAGTCCTTGGAAAGTAGGGCAGGAGGAGGCAGATATGAAAATCTTATTTTGTGATTATCAGATTCCGGTTCCTCATACTTATGAAAAAGAGTTGATAGAAAAAGAAATTCCCGGAGCTGTTTTTGAAGAATATGTATATGAGGGCGATGAAAAGGAGTTGTATGACAAGGTTGCGTATGCAGATGCGATCATGACCTGTTTCCTTAAGATTGACCGTGTGCTGTTAGAGCATGCCCCAAGGCTGAAAATGATCAGTGTGGATGCTACGGGATATGGTGATGTGGACGTGGATGTCGCAAGGGAAAAAGGAATCTGTGTTGCGACCCTGGGAGATTATTGTACCGACGAGGTGGCGAATCATGCCATGGCACTGATCCTGGCACTGATCAAGCAGTTGAAACCATATGATGAACTGATCCAGGAGAAGCAGTTGTACCGTTTCCGTGAGTTGGAGGCACCGGTGAAGATCTCCAGACAGAAGCTTGCGATCGTAGGATATGGAAGGATTGGCAGAGCTGTTGCAAAACGGGCAGCCGTTTTTGGTTTTGAGATTCTGGCAGTGACCCGTCATCCGGAGCAGTATGGCTTGAAAGAGGACGGAGTGACCTATGTATCCGTGGAAGAGGCATTAAGGGAAGCGGATATCGTTTCCAATCATATGAATCAGACACAGGAAAATGAGGATTATTTTGACTGGGAAAAGTTTTGTCAGATGAAAAAAACAGCATATTTTGTGAATGTGGGACGTGGGGCATGTGTTTCTGAAACAGCTCTTGCCAGAGCGTTGGATGAAGGAGAGATTGCCGGAGCAGGACTTGATGTTCTGAAGGGGACACAGCCGGATCTGGAAAGGACAAATTTATGTCATCGTCCGAATGTGATCCTGACACCCCATTCTGCTTTTTATTCAAAGGAAGTTATGGAGTTTCTCGCAGAAGCTCCGGTTCGAAATGTAATAAATTATTTTGGTGGTCAGAAGGATAAGATTTCAAATGTTGTCTGCTGACAAAGGGAGAGAAAAAGAAGCATGAAGGAGAAAAAAGCCTCAATGGATCTGCTGCTGCAGGGTTCTCCGTTTCGTGGAATCTTTCTGTTTGCCATGCCGATCATCGCAGGGAATATTTTTCAACAGATGTACAGCATTATGGACTCTGTGATCGTTGGAAATTTTGTTGGAAAAGAAGCACTTGCGGCGATTGGCTCCGGTACAACCATCATTAATCTGCTGATAGAAATTTTTATCGGCATGGCAACCGGTGTTAGTGCTGTTGTGGCAAAATATTATGGTGCACGAAATGGTGAAAGACTGCAGAAAACAGTTCATACGGCTGTCGCATTCAGTATTCTTGCAGGAGCTTTTCTGATTGTTTTCGGAATAGTTATCACTCCATATATTTTGAAATGGATGAATACGCCGCAGGAGATGATACCGTCAGCCTTAAAATATTTACAGACATATTTTTGTGGTTCTCTGTTTCTTGTTTTTTATAATACAGGAACAGGAATTCTCCGGGGGATCGGAGATTCCAGGAGGCCGCTTTATATTTTGATGCTCAGCAGTATCAGTAATGTCCTGCTGGATCTTCTGTTTGTTTGTGTATTTCGGACAGGAATTGCCGGTGCTGCCTGGGCCACAGTGATCTCACAGGGGATCAGTGCACTTATTGTTTTATATGTACTGTGTCGTGATACGGGGATGCATCAGTTAAAACCGGCACAGATCCGTCTGGAAAAAAGAGCCATGGGGGAAATTGCCAAAATGGGAATTCCCATAGGGATTCAAAGCGGACTGATTGCTTTTTCCAATGTTGTTGTACAGACGAATATCAATTACTTTGGTGTGGATGCGGTGTCAGGCTGCAGTGCCTTTTTAAAGATTGATGGAATTCTGGTGCTTCCGCTGGTCAGCTTTGGACTGGCAGCAATGACTTATACCAGCCAGAATCTGGGAGCGGGAAATATCGGCAGGATCCAGATGGGAAAACGTGCGACGATGATCATCTGTTTGTGTTATATTATTCCGGCATCCGTCTTTGTGTGGATCTTTGGAGCACCATTGATCGGTCTGTTTTCCCATGATAAAGCAGTGATCGCCTGCGGAAAGATCATGGTGCAGGTGATGACACCGGGCTACTGGATGCTGGGGGTAGCTCATGTGTATGCGGGGATTTTCCGCGGATGCGGCAAGTCATTTCAGACGATGCTGCTTATGCTGTTCAATCTGGTGGTCGTGCGCTTTTTATATCTTGGTGTGGCAGTAAAAATACATCATACACTGGCAGTGGTGTTAAGCTCCTATACGGTTTCATGGGTGACAGTCATGGTGTCTGCAGTACTTATGTCGAAATTTATGGAAAAAAAAGATAACATATGAAATCCCCTTGATAACAGAAAGGAGCAGTGAGTCTATGGATAAAAAAACAAGCCTTTTTTTGGAGAGAAGAAGTATCCGGAAATATAAGCCGGAAGAAGTAAAAAAAGAAGATCTGGATGCAGTGCTGGAGGCAGGGATATATGCCCCCTCCGGGGAAAATCATCAGGACACCATATCCATTGTGATCCGGGATCCCGATCTGATCCGCAAATTATCAAGGATCAATGCGTCCTATGAGAGCAATCCTGACAGAGATGCTTTTTATGGTGCTCCGGTTCTGGTTCTGGTTATGGCAGACAGCCGGGTGGATACCTGGGTGGAGGATGGTTCTCTTGTCATCGGAAACATGTTAAATGCCGCTTATGCACAGGGGCTTGGTTCCTGCTGGATCCACTGGGCGAGACAGGAGATGGAGACTCCTTTTGGGAGGGAGCTTTGTAAAAAATGGAATATTCCGGAGGGATACCGGGGTGTTGGCTTTTGCATTTTGGGATATTCTGATGAGAGAGAGCGGCCGGCACCACGGCGAAAACCCGGTAGAATCCTTTATGTGGATTGATTTTTTGAACCAAATATCAAAATAATGTTACTTTTTAGCTTAATAATTGTAGACGGAATAAAAATATAAAGATATAATGTTATCATACAGTACAGCAGAGGTCGGTTTGTATATGGGGTCACATCTGTTGTACACAGGTAGATTTTATTTGTTTTGAAAGGAGTTTACAACATGAAAGTAGCAGACGGATTTTGGTTGAACAAAAAGGGTTATGATGTAAGATATGCATCTCAGGCATATCAGGTAACAACAACAGAGAATTCTATCAAGGTAATTGCCACACCTTACACAGTAATGAACAGAGGTATGACACTGGGCGGACCAAACCTTGAGATCACATATTCTTCTACATCAGAGAATATCATTAAGGTTCATATCGTACATTACAAGGGCGGTCTTGATAATATTCCACAGTTTGAGCTGAATGAGGATACCGGTTATGTGCCACAGATCACACGTACCGAGGATAAGGCTGAGCTTGTTTCCGGCGATACAAAGGTAGTGATCAAGATCGGTGATGACTGGGATGTACAGTTCTATCATAAAGATAAGCATCTGACCGGTGGTGCATGGCGTTCTACTTCTATCATTAACGAGAACCAGTTCGCAGCAAATGCACGTATGGAGATGCAGGAGGACGATGAGTTCTTCAATTACCCACAGGATCCACACCGCACATACATCAGAGAGCAGCTCAAGACTGACATCGGTGAGTGCATCTATGGTTTCGGTGAGAAGTTCACTCCATTTGTAAAGAACGGACAGGTTGTTGAGACATGGAACTGCGATGGTGGTACATGTTCTGACCAGAGCTACAAGAATATCCCATTCTACATTTCTTCTAAGGGATACGGTGTATTTGTAAACAGCTCTGATAAGGTGTCTTTCGAGGTAAACTCAGACACTGTTTCCAAGGTGACATTTACACAGCCGGGCGAGGAGCTTGAGTATTTCGTGATCGGCGGTAACAATCTGGAGGAAGTTCTGGAGAACTATACCACACTGACCGGTAAGCCATCTCTTCCGCCGGCATATACATTTGGTCTGTGGCTGTCTACTTCCTTCACCACAAGCTATGACGAGGATACCGTTATGAGCTTCATTGATGGTATGAGAGACAGAAAGATCCCTCTGCAGGTGTTCCATTTCGACTGCTTCTGGATGAAGGAGTATGAGTGGTGTAACTTCGAGTGGGATAAGGATATGTTCCCGGATCCGGAAGGTCTTCTGAAGAGACTTCACGAGGATAAGGGACTTGAGGTCTGCGTATGGATCAACTCCTACATTTCACAGCAGTCTAAGCTGTTCGATATCGGTAAGGAGAAGGGATACTTCATCAAGAATCTTGATGGCAGTGTATTCCAGGCAGATCTGTGGCAGCCTGGTATGGCAATCGTTGACTTTACCAATCCGGAGGCTTGCGACTGGTTCAAGGGTATGCTCAAGGAGCTCTTCAAGATGGGCGTAAACAACATCAAGACAGACTTCGGTGAGAGAATCCCAACTAAGTGTAAGTATTACAATGGTATGGATCCGATCAAGATGCATAACTACTACACATACCTTTACAATAAGGTTGTATTCGAGGCTCTTGAGGAGTTCTTCGGTAAGGATAAGGCTTGTCTGTTTGCACGTAGTGCTACTGTTGGCGGTCAGAAGTTCCCTGTACACTGGGGCGGTGACTGCTACGCTGAGTATTCTGCTATGGCAGAGACACTTCGTGGCGGACTTTCTCTCTGCTCTTCCGGTTTCGGTTTCTTCTCCCATGATATGGGTGGATTCGAGGCAACTGCACCGGCTGACGTATACAAGAGATGGTGTGCATTTGGTCTTCTTTCTACACACAGCCGTCTCCATGGTTCTACCTCTTACCGTGTGCCTTGGGTTTATGACAAGGACGGCGATACAGAGGCATGTGATGTACTTCGTCACTACACCGTATTAAAGGGACGTCTGATGCCTTATCTGTGGGCTCAGGCCAATAAGACACATCAGATTGGTGTACCAATGATGCGTTCTATGGTTATCGCATTTACAGACGATACCGCCTGCAAGTATCTGGATCAGCAGTATATGCTGGGTGATAACCTGTGTATCGTGCCGGTTATGAACGAGGAAGGCAAGGCAGAGTTCTATGTACCTGACTGTGGTACCTGGACAGATATCCAGTCCGGTGAGAAGTATGAGGGTGGCAGATATTACACAAGACAGTGTGATTACTTCCAGACTCCGATCCTTGCCCGTCCAAACAGCATTGTTACTTACGGTAACTTCGATGCAGAGGACAAGATGACTGTTCTTTATGATTATCTGCAGGATGCAGAGGCAGTGATCTATGGTCTTGAGGATGGTAAGAGCGCATCTGCAGTGATCTATGACAGTGAGTCTAACAAACTTACAGAGATCAAGGCAGTCAGAAACGGTAATGTGATCGATGTCACATATGACGCAAGCGACAGAAGCTTCAAGATCACAGCAGAAGGAAAGACAGTAGATGCTGCTGCCGGAAGCACAGGTGTACAGATCACTCTGTAAGAGCGGATTTAAGAATTTTTAATATAGTTGAAGAAAACCCTGCGGCGTTTGTCCGCAGGGCTTTTTTAGTGTATAGGAAAATGCTCGTAGCGTAGAGTGAGCAAGGGCAAAACGCTGGTTTTGACCTTTTTTATAGAAAAAGTTTCGTCGTAAAAGAATATGTTATTGAATAAAAACCGTCAATAGCAGTCTTGTCATGATGATTGAAAAATGTTAGTGTAGGTTATGTTAAAAACTGTCTGTTGACAAAAGGGGACTTTTTAGAGAAAATAGGCAGTGTAATACTACAAGTGAAATGAGACAACGTTAAGGAGGAAAAGACGAAATGGTAAATTTTAAAGAATGGGACGGATTTGAAGGACGTCTCTGGAAAGAAGAAATCAATGTCCGTGATTTTATCCAGAATAACTATACTCCATATGATGGAGATGAGTCATTTCTGGAGGGACCAACCGAAGCAACCGATAAGCTTTGGGGCAAGCTGCAGGAGCTGCAGAAGGAGGAACGTGCAAAGGGCGGTGTCCTTGATATGGACACGGATATTGTATCGTCGCTGACCTCCCATGGACCAGGATATATCAGTGAGGACTTAAAGGATCTGGAGCAGATTGTTGGTCTCCAGACAGATAAGCCGTTAAAGCGTGCATTCATGCCTTACGGTGGTATCAAGATGGCAGAGGAGTCTCTGAAGATGTATGGCTATGAGCCAAATCCGGAGCTTCATAAGATCTTCACGGAGTACCACAAGACACATAATCAGGGTGTATTTGATGCTTATACACCGGAGATGAGAGCAGTCCGCAAAAACAAGATCATCACAGGTCTTCCGGATACATACGGACGTGGACGTATTGTAGGTGATTATCGTCGAGTTGCTCTTTACGGTATCGATCATCTGATCGCAGAGAAGGAAGCGGATAAGGCAGTCTGCGGAAGCGGAAGCATGAAGGGGGAAGTGATCCGTCTTCGTGAGGAGCTGCAGGAGCAGATCAATTCCCTCAGGGGAATGAAGGAGATGGCAGCCATTTACGGTTACGATATCTCTGAGCCTGCTAAGAATGCAAAAGAAGCTGTTCAGTGGACATACTTTGGTTATCTTGCAGCGATCAAGACACAGAACGGTGCTGCAATGAGTATTGGCCGTGTCTGCACATTCCTTGATATTTATATTGAGAGAGATTTGAAGAACGGTACCTTGACAGAGAAAGAGGCACAGGAGCTCATCGATCACATGACCATGAAGTTCCGTATGGTGAAGTTTGCACGTATTAAGTCTTACAATGAGCTTTTCTCAGGAGATCCTGTGTGGGCTACCATCGATCTTGCCGGTATCGGCGTAGACGGTCGTCATATGGTGACAAAGACAGATTATCGTGTCCTTCATACCCTGGAGAATATGGGACCTGCTCCGGAGCCAAACATCACGGTACTTTACTCCTCAGATCTTCCGGAGAACTTTAAGAGATATGCAGCAAATATCTCCATCAAGACCAGCTCTGTCCAGTATGAGAATGATGATGTTATGAAGCCTGTATGGGGCGATGATTATGCAATCTGCTGTTGTGTATCTGCAACACAGACCGGTAAGGAGATGCAGTTCTTCGGAGCCAGAGCAAACCTTGCAAAATGTCTCCTCTATGCGATCAACGGTGGTGTTGATGAGAAGAACAAAGTACAGGTTGGACCAAAGTATCAGCCGATTACTTCTGAGTACCTTGATTATGATGAGGTTATGGAGAAGTATGATGCAATGATGGATTGGCTTGCAGATATCTATGTAAATACACTGAACCTGATCCAGTATATGCATGATAAATATTACTATGAGGCAGCCCAGATGGCACTGATTGATACCGATGTACGCCGTACCTTCGCTACAGGTATTGCAGGCTTCTCTCATGTCATTGATTCCCTGAGTGCGATCAAGTACGCAAAGGTTAAGGTGATCCGTGATGAGAGCGGACTTGCCGTAGATTATGAGACAGAGGGTGATTTCCCTAAATATGGTAATGATGATGACCGTGCCGATGAGATCGGTGTATGGCTTCTGCGTACCTTCCTCGGGAAGATTAAGAAGCATCATACCTATCGTCGTTCTGAGCCGACCACATCTATCCTTACGATCACATCGAACGTGGTTTATGGTAAGGCAACCGGCTCTATGCCAAACGGCAGAAAAGCAGGACAGCCACTTTCGCCGGGAGCAAACCCAAGCTACGGTGCAGAGCAGAATGGTCTGCTGGCATCCCTTAACTCTGTTGCTAAGATTCCTTATGAGTGGGCTCTGGACGGTATTTCCAATACACAGACCATCAATCCGGATGCACTTGGACATGAGGAAGAGGAGCGCAAGACAAATCTGGTACAGGTTATGGACGGTTACTTTGATCAGGGAGCACATCACCTCAATGTCAATGTATTTGGCAAGGAGAAGCTCATTGATGCAATGGAGCATCCGGAGAAAGAGGAGTATGCAAACTTCACGATCCGTGTATCCGGTTATGCCGTTAAGTTTATCGATCTGACCAAGGAGCAGCAGATGGATGTTATTTCCAGAACCTGCCATGCACAGATGTAGTCAGAAATTTTAGAAACAAGTGAGGGCAGCAGGGGAAAGATAACGCGTTGCCTTCGCAAAAATAAATGCATACAAACCTTGCGTTTTGGTGTACAATAAGACCGAGACGCAAGGTTTGTGCTGTATAAAAGAGAAAAGAGAGGCAGACCGAGAGCAGCCGGTTGCTGAGAAATGCGGTGGTTGTCAGTAGTGATCTGTTTGCAGGAAAAGGAGAGAGAACATGGGACAGGTAAAGGGGAGGATTCATTCTGTGGAAACCTTTGGTCTGGTGGACGGACCGGGAGTGCGGTATGTGGTGTTTCTGCAGGGCTGCCGCATGCGGTGTAAATATTGCCACAATCCGGAGACATGGAAGTTAGATGAGGGAGAGGAAAAGACAGCGCAGGAAGTGTTCGCAAAGGCATACCGTTACAAAAGCTACTGGAAGGATAATGGCGGTCTGACCGTCAGTGGCGGAGAGCCGTTACTGCAGATTGATTTTTTGACAGAGCTTTTTACGCTGGCAAAGGAGAAGGGCATCCATACCACACTGGACACCAGCGCCAATCCTTTTGATCCGGATTCCCCGGAGTTTATGGATAAGTTTGAGAAGCTCATGGCGGTTACGGATCTGGTGATGCTGGACATCAAGGAGATGGATCCGGAGAAGCATAAAGCTCTGACCGGGCAGACCAATGAGAATATTCTGGCACTGGCAGACTGGCTCAGTGATCATGGCAAAGCCATGTGGATCCGTCATGTACTGGTGCCGGATCTGACAGATGATGAGGAGGGATTACAGGCACTCCGGGCAAAGTTAGATCAGTGGACCAATGTAGAGCGAGTGGAGATCCTGCCGTATCATACATTGGGACTATTTAAATGGGAGAATCTGGGGATCGCCTATCCGCTGGAGGGGGTACGGACACCGACTCAGGAGGAAGTAGAGAAGGCAGAGAAGATTCTCGGAATACGCAAGTAACCGTAACCACGGAGAGATTGATTTTAGAACAATGTTGTCAGATTTCATAGAGAGGAAGGCAGTATTATGGTAAAGCATATTATTTTATGGCAGTTAAAGGATGAATTAACAGAGGAAGAGAAGCAGACGGTGAAAGCCGGGATCAAAGAAGGTCTGGAGAGCCTTGTGGGAAAGGTTCCGGGACTGACAGAGGTACATGTACAGACGCAGGGGCTGGCATCCTCCAATGCAGATGTGATGCTTGATACTACGCTTGTAGATGAGAAGGCACTGAAGGGATATGCCGTTCATCCGGAGCATGTAAAGGTAGCGGACAGCAAGGTGCGTCCTTATACCAAGACGAGAGTCTGTATGGATTTTGAGATATAATGAGTCTATGACAAGAGTGTAGAATGGAGAAATCATATGACACTTCAACAGCTTCGATATGCGATCACTGTGGCTGAGACAGGAACCATCACGGAGGCCGCAAAGAAATTATATATTTCCCAGCCCAGCCTGACCAATGCCATTCATGAGCTGGAAAAGGAAATGAATCTGGTGATCTTTCAGAGAACCAACAAGGGCATTCTGTTGTCCGGAGAGGGCGAGGAGTTTCTGGGGTATGCAAGGCAGGTACTGGAACAGGCAGCGATCCTGGAGGATAAGTACAAGGGAAACGGTGGCGGCAAAAAGCAGTTCTGCGTGTCCACACAGCATTATTCCTTTGCAGTCAATGCCTTTGTGGATCTGATCAAGGAGTATGGACAGGAGGAGTACGATTTCAGTCTCCGGGAGACCCAGACCT
>CAKRHL010000020.1 GCA_934338765.1 uncultured Lachnospiraceae bacterium
GGTATGATGATCGAGGTTCAAAATATTTCATTAAAGATTAAAAAAGCAAAAATATTGGAGAATATCAATTTCACCTGTGAACAGGGCGAAATCTGCGGCATTATTGGCAGGAACGGGAGTGGAAAGACCATGCTGTTAAAATGCATCTGTGGCTTTGTTCATCCTACAGCAGGAGAAATCACCGTTTTCGGAAAGGTGATCGGGAAAGATACGGATTTTATTCCGAATGCCGGGATCATTATAGAAACACCCGGATTTATACCGTATTATTCCGGATTTAAAAATCTTAAGCTCCTGGCATCCATTCAGAATAAAATCAATAAGACACAGATCCGGCAGGCGATGGAAAAGGTTGGTCTGGATCCGAATCTGAAGCGGAGTGTGAAAAAATATTCTCTGGGGATGCGGCAGAGACTGGGACTGGCACAGGCGATTATGGAGGACCCCGATGTGCTGATCCTTGACGAGCCGTTTAACGGTCTGGACAAAGAGGGTGTTCAGGATATGAGAAAATATCTGTTGAAATTAAAAGAGGAGGGAAAGGCAATCGTGGTCTGTTCTCATTCCTCTGAGGATATCCGGATCCTCTGTGACCGGGTGTACGAAATGGAGCATGGGAAAATGCAGTGTATGACACGGCAATAGATATCATTAAAAATGTTTACATAAGCTCCGGGATTTGCGTTATAATGTCAATGTCAGAAAAAAATAATCTTTTCTTAAGAAAAAGCTTCGGATTTCGAAAGAATTGTCTGCTATTCTCATGGTGGAACAGGATGATGTCACATTCGTTCAGGTGTTAAAGCGCCTTTGGCAATGTGATCTGATTGACAAGGGATTCGAAAGGCAGTGGTTTATTATGAAGAGAAAGGATAATTCAAAGAAGATTGTAGTTAGTATACTGCTATTACTTGTGATGATCTGTGCGGCAGTGTATGGAGTTGCATTGTATCACGGAACGCCGCATGGGGATAATTATATTGAAATGGAGAATTGACAAAACGCATGACAAACATTTTGCTGGTAGAGGATGATAAGGAAATTGTAAAAAATCTCAGTCTTTTTCTGCGTGACGAAGGATTTCGGGTAAAGGCTGTCTCGGGGCAGAAGGATGCATTGGAGCAGATCGAGGAGCATGGACAGGAGATCGATCTGGTGCTTTTGGACGTATCATTGGAGGATGGCAACGGATTTGCCGTATGTGCGGCGGTCAAGGCCAATACAGAGATTCCGGTGATCTTTCTGACGGCCTCCGGGGATGAGTACAGTACCGTGACGGGACTGGATATGGGGGCGGACGATTATATCAGTAAGCCCTTCCGGCCGAGAGAGCTGATATCCCGTATGAAGGGAGTCCTGCGCCGCTGCGGAAGGACGCAGGCAGTGCTGGAGCTGGGGGATGTCCGGGTGGATACGCTGGGAGGCACTGTGACGAAAAACGGACAGGAGATCATTTTGTCTGCTCTGGAGTATCGTTTACTTCTGGTATTTATCAACAATAAGGGAATCGTACTCACAAGAAGTAAGCTGCTGGAGGAGATCTGGGATGCCGCCGGAGAGTATGTCAATGACAATACGCTGACGGTTTATATCAAGAGACTCCGGCAAAAGATTGAGGACGATCCACAGGAGCCTGTGCTGATCCGCACTGTCCGTGGGATGGGATACCGGGCGTGATCTGGTCTGTCCGATAAAGCGGACATAGACGTAGATTTTCCTGCTCAAAGGGTTTCCTGATTAAAGGGAAAAAGGTATTTTGACGAGATACGAAAATCGGTAACAGCGGAAAGGCAAAGGACTATTATATGAAACTGTTTCGAAATCCGGAGATCCGGAAAGAAATCATATATTATTTGATCATATATCTGGCAGGAGCGGCGTTGGCATTCCTGCAATTTGGCAGTGTGGCGGCCGGTATGGTATCATTGGCGGGAGCCGTGGCTCTGATTCTGCATTTATTATTTATGGGAAAGCGTTATAAAAGAATCGCAGATATGTCCGAAAAGATGGACAGCATATTGCATGATGATGGAGAAACTCTGCTCCGGGACTGCCAGGAGGGGGAGATTGCGATTCTTCATACACAGCTCAACAAGCTGGTACGGCGGATGAGGGAACAGGCGGACGTGTTAAAACAGGACAAGGTTTTTCTGGCGGATGCCTTGGCAGATATTTCTCATCAGCTCAAAACTCCGCTGACCTCTCTGCAGCTTTTGGCTAGCTTTCTGCAGGAGGACGAGGTCAGCCCCGGGAGACGCCGGGAGATTGCAAGGGATATTATCACCCTGCTTGGGCGGATCGACTGGCTGGTATATGCCCTTCTCAAAATGTCACGGTTGGATGCGGGTACCTCCGGAATGAAGGAGGAGACAGTGTCTGTAACAGAGTTGACGCAGCAGGCATATCAACTGGTGGCGGTTTCTATGGATCTGCGGGATATCCGCTGGAAATGTCATGTGGAGCCGGACTGCAGCTTTCAGGGGGATCTCTCCTGGAGTGTAGAGGCGGTGGGCAATATTTTGAAAAACTGCATGGAATATTCGGAACCCGGTGGCACGATCACGGTAGTGGGGACAGAGAACCCTCTTTATACAGAGCTTGTGATCCGGGATGAAGGAAAAGGCATTGCTCCGGAGGATCTGCCTCATTTGTTTGAACGGTTTTATCGCGGAAAGCATAACAGTACGGAAAGTGTGGGGATCGGTCTGTCCTTAGCACAGAAGATCATTACGCAGCAGAACGGAACGATACAGGTAATGAATGGAACAAAACGGGGCGCCGTATTTACGATACGCTTCTACAAGAGTGTAATATAAATGGTAAGGACTTCCTAAATGAGACCTCGGAATGTACCCATAATATTTCTTATGGGCACATTGTAAATATGATTTTTGCCTTAGATTATTGGAATAACCGTGAGCTAATGACACCAAAATTGACGCAGATCAGTAGGATTTCTAAAAAGTCTTTGCACATAAAATCCAAAGTGACAGATCTGTCACAATAAAGTCACCGCCCTGTCATCTCATTCCGTTATCTTATTGAGTGTAGGGAACATGTTACGAGAGTAACCAATATGGCAAACAGCTCAGAAAGGAATGGGAAAGTTATGGAGATTTTACGGGTAGAACATTTGAAAAAGACATATGGCGAGGGGGAAAATGCAGTACATGCGTTGGATGATGTATCTTTCTCTATAGAAAAGGGAGAATTTACGGCGATCATCGGTCCGTCCGGTTCCGGAAAGTCCACTCTGCTGCATATTCTTGGTGCGGTGGATGTACCGACGTCCGGCAAGGTGTACATGGACGGTCAGGATGTTTTTGCACAGAATGAGGAGGAGCTGGCAGTATTCCGCCGCCGTCAGGTGGGCCTGATCTATCAGTTCTACAATCTGATCCCGGTGTTGAATGTCCGGGAAAATATCACGCTGCCGATCCTGATGGACGGACGTAAGATCAATGAGAAACGCTTGCAGGAGATGATCCACACCCTTCGTCTGGAGGGGCGGGAAAAGCATCTGCCCAACCAGCTCTCCGGTGGACAGCAGCAGAGAGTTTCCATTGGAAGAGCACTCATGAATGCACCGGCAGTTGTTCTGGCGGATGAGCCGACGGGTAATCTGGACAGCCGCAACAGCCACGAGATCATGGAGCTTTTGAAGGAGTCCAATAAACGGTACAACCAGACACTGATCATGATCACTCATGATGAGAATATTGCCCTGCAGGCAGACCGTATCATTGCCATCGAGGATGGCAGGATCACAAGAGATGAGGTGATCCGCTCATGAATATTTTCAGTCGTTTTACACTTCGTACATTACAGAAAAATAAAATGCGTACGTTGGTGACCATTATCGGAATTGCTCTTTCTGTAGCGATGTTTACTTCGGTTACTTCGATCATTGTAAGCTTTCAGCAGTATCTGATGAATATGGAAATTACACGGGATGGTGCATGGGAAGGCCGCATGATCGCAACCAATGAACAGTGTATACAGGATATATCAAAGGACAAACGGATCAAAGGTATGACGGTCATGGATAATCTTGGTTTTGCCGGGATTGATGACATCCGGAATGAGGATAAGCCTTATCTGATGGTGGAGGCTATTGACGATTCCTTTACCGATTACAGTCCCATCAATCTGATCAAAGGACGGATGCCGAAGAATTCTTCGGAGATCGTGCTTTCCAAGCATCTGGAATATAACGGCGGCGTCAAATTTGACGTGGGGGATACGTTAAAACTTCAGGTGGGTACCAGGTATTATGCAGAGAAAAAGGGAGATACGCCGCTGCCAATTGAAATGGAGCCTTTTCAGGATGGGGAAACACTGAAAGACAAGTCCGAAAAAACGTACACTGTCGTGGGAATCTGTGACCGCCCTACCTCTGAGGATTATTCTGCCGCAGGTTATTCTGCTTTTACCAAAAAGGGGAAAGAAAAAGCGAGATCTTATGATGCATTTCTGACATTTACCCGGCCTCAGGAAAGTCAGGATATTTTGGAGAAATACACCACAAAGGGAGCATATACAACTCATCAGGATCTGCTCCGGTTTATGGGAAACAGCACCAATGACAGATATAACCGGGTGTTATATTCTATGGGAGCCGTATTGATCGGAATTATTATGATCGGAGCCATATCCCTGATCTATAGTGCCTTTTCCATCTCTCTCAGTGAGAGGACAAAGCAGATGGGACTTTTAAAATCTATTGGTGCCACCAGAAAGCAGATACGGCACAGTGTTATCTTTGAAGCATGCGTTCTTTGTGCCGCAGGAATTCCGCTGGGACTTATTGCAGGACTTGGGGGGATCGGCATTACGCTTCACGTCATTTCCGGATGGATGGGTAAATTGTGGTCGGCAGGGGAAACGGTGGATCTGCATCTGGTGGTGACATGGCAGTCCGTTCTCATTGCGGTGATCGTCAGTTTTATTACTGTACTGATCTCGGCAATGATCCCGGCTTCCAAAGCCGTACGTATTCCGGCGATCCAGGCAATCCGCCAGAGTGATGAGATCAAGCTTCGCGGGGAAAAGGTGAGGACATCACGACTGACCTATAAGCTGTTTGGATTTTCCGGTATGCTGGCAGGCAAGAACTTTAAAAGAAACCGCAAGAAATACCGTACCACGGTATTTTCACTTTTTATCAGTATTGTATTGTTTGTAAGTGCTACCAGCTTTAGTGCATATATGAAGGTATCTACTTCCGGGCTGGGAAGAGAGGAGAATTATGATATCAGTTGTGAAGTAACGGAGCCAAAGGACGGCAGCAAAACAGTATCGGAGATTGAGAAAGAGATCGAGCAGATCGGATCTGTGGACAGTGCCACATACCGCAAGGAAGGCTGTGGTGAAGTAGAGGTGCCGGAGGAGCAGGTTAGTAAGGAGTATCTGGATTATCTGGAGGAGACTGATCCGGAGAGGATCAATAGACAGAAAAAGACAGTTGTACTCATAGTACAGCTGGAGCTGCTTCAGGAGGAAGCGTATCAAACATATTTGCAGGAAAAGAAAATTGATGTGTCCCAATATATGGATAGGAAATCATGGAATGCATTAGTCTGGGACGGATTTTCCGTATATTGTGGCAAAAAGATAAAAACCATGAATATTTTAAAGGCAGGAGAGACGGATGCACAGCTCCTGATTCCGAAGAGAATCAAAGGATATTATTACAGTATGCATGAGGGAAGTGACTATATTTATCTGAGTAATAAGGACGGCGGGGAAAAACGGGTTTCTGCGGTGGAAGCAGTCAAAAAACGTCCGATACATCTGGGTAAGAAAATGACAGCAGCTCCGCCGACAGGAGTGGCAAATTCCCGGTGGAATGAAGCGCTTACGATCGTTTTGCCATACCGTGCTGCAAAGGATAAAGTGTTTGATGATATGGCAAATCCAATGCCTTATACATCGTTTGCACTGCTGGCAGAGCAGCATGAAAAGGCATGTACCGAGCTTTCGGATTATTTTGAAAATCAGTTGAGAGACACCAGTGCTTCCGGCTCTATTATGGATCTGGCGGCAAACCGGGATTCCAATCAGGCATTGATCCTGATCATTGATGTATTTTCCTATGGATTCATTATATTGATCTCACTGATCTCCGTAGCAAATGTATTTAATACGATTTCTACCAATATTCTGCTGCGGCGTCAGGAGTTTGCCATGCTCAAGTCCGTAGGAATGACACAGAAGGGCTTCCGGCGGATGATGAATTATGAGTGTATGCTGTATGGCTTTAAGGGGCTTCTTTACGGACTGCCGGTTGCATGGGGACTGAGTTATCTTATGTACAAGTCGGTTGCAGGTGGTCTGGAGATAAAATATCTGTTCCCATGGCAGGGAATGGCGATATCCGTAGTCAGTGTATTTATTGTTGTATTTACCACGATGCTCTACGCCATGAGCAAGATCCGTAAGGACAATACCATGGAAGCACTTCGGAATGAGAATCTGTAACAGAAAGGCTTCTATGAAGCGGCTCCGGTGAATACTTTGTAATAAAAACTTATGATTTTTAATATAGATATCTTTCCTCGCAAAGGTTATAATAAGGAGGAAAACACGAAGTTAGTGCCTGTGGTCCATAGCCTGAGGGATGAAAAGACTGTAGGAATTATATGCAAAAAGGGGACAATGCAGTTTGTGCGGCTGTCAGGGGAGCAGCCGCAGAATGGAGATAAATATGCAGAATATTATTGTGCTTGATGACGAGCAGGAGATTGCGGATCTTCTGGAGGTGTATCTGACCAATGAGGGATATCAGGTGTTTAAGTTTTACCGGGCAAAGGGCGTGCTGGACTGCATTCGGGAAAATGAGATCTCACTGGCGATCCTGGATGTGATGCTGCCGGATATCGACGGCTTTCAGCTTTGCCGTCAGATCCGGGAGAACTGGTATTTTCCGATCATTATGCTCACGGCGAAGGTGGAGGATGTAGATAAGATCACGGGACTGACCGTGGGTGCGGATGATTATATTACAAAGCCGTTTAATCCAATGGAGGTTGTGGCGAGAGTCAAGGGGCAGCTCCGGCGATCCCAGACTTACAATCCGTCCATGACCGGGCAGGAGGATGAGGAAACCTACAATATCCGTGGTCTGGAGCTGACGCCCAATATGCATACCTGTTATCTGTACGGCGAGAAGATCGATCTGCCTCCGATTGAATACGACATACTGGTGTATCTTTGCCGCCACCTGGGGAAGGTGGTATCGGCGGAGGAGCTTTTTGAGGCCGTATGGGGGGAGAAGTATCTCAATAGTAACAATACGGTGATGGCTCATATTGCCCGGATCCGTGAGAAGCTTCATGAAAATGCCCGGGCACCGAAGTTTATTAAAACGGTCTGGGGTGTGGGATATAAAATGGACAGATAAGACGTACGGTGGGGACAGATAAAAGGGAGCAAAGCCGGAAAAGACAGAATGGAGAGATAGAGAAACATGGATGGTGAAGTTCGTCAGGAGGTTGCGAAACAGCTGGTAAAGGGATATCTGGTGCATATGCTGGTCTATATTGTTGTGGTACTGGCTTTTCTCGGCATAGCCTATCGCTGGTGCGGCAGTCAGGTATGGTATCCGTGGGACGAGCTGTATCCGCTGGTGCATTGGCTTCATATCAATGTGGTTCCGGTTTTTCTGTGCGTACTTTTGGTGGGCTGTGTTGCCATAACATGTGTGCATTTCTACCAGATGGCACGGCTGTTGGAGCTTGTGACAAATGCGGTGGATGATCTGTATGCCAATCGGATCAACAGTGTAAAGCTTCCATCTTCCCTGCAGGAGGTGGAGCGGAAGCTCAATCAGATCATGGTGGGGATCCGTGCCAGCCAGCAGGAGGCGAAGGATGCCGAACAGCGCAAAAACGATATGATCATCTATATGGCACATGATCTGAAAACGCCGCTGACTTCGGTGATCGGATATCTGACCCTGCTAAAGGATGAGCCGGAAATCTCACAGGAGCTTCGCCAGAAGTATCTGGATATCGCCTGGAATAAGGCAGGACGTCTGGAGGATCTTGTCAACGAGTTTTTTGAGCTTACCCGGATGAATTTTGCCCATATGACATTAAACTGTAATATGGTTAATATGACGATGATGGTGGAGCAGTTCATGTATGAGTTTAAGCCCCTTCTGGCAGAGAAGGGCATGGATTATGAGCTGGAAGCAGAGCCGGAGATCATGGTGTACTGCGATATTGAGAAGATGCAGAGAGTGTTTGACAATCTGCTGAAAAATGCGATCAATTATGGATATCCGGATAGTATGATCCATGTGTATCTGGACAAAAACGGGGAACAGGGAATGAAGCTGATTGTCCAAAATCACGGACAGACCATTCCGGCAGAAAAGCTCAGCTATCTTTTTGAACAGTTCTTCCGGCTGGACAGCTCCAGAGATTCCGCAACCGGAGGCACCGGATTGGGACTGGCGATCGCTAAGCAGATCGTGGAACTTCATGGCGGCAGGATTTCCTGCGAGAGCTCCAATGAGACGATTGTTTTTATTGTGGAATTATAAAGGGACACGAACCGACGTGTCCCTTTTATGGGATAGGTGCAAAAATTTTTGATCAATACATTAGAGAATTTTTGTGCCGGATAAAAAACGGAGGCATACATCGACACATGGAAGATCAGAATGGAAAACAGTTAAAGTATGTACAGTTAATGGCAGATCTGAAGGAAAAGATACTGTCCGGCGAGATCCAGCCTGGAGAGAAGATTCCCTCCGAAAACATTCTTGCGGCGAAGTATCAGGTGAGCCGTCAGACGGTGCGCAAGGCCATTGCCATTATGGAAAATGAAGGCTATGTTTACGCGGAGCATGGAAGAGGGACTTTTTGTACGGAGCTGGTGCGTCATAAGCATGAATCGGGAAATATTGCGGTAGTTACCACATATCTGTCCGACTATATTTTTCCCCAGGTAATCCGGGGGATTGATAAGGTTCTGACCAGGGAGGGTTACAGTATCATTCTCAAAAACACAAGAAATTCCCGGACCCAGGAGATTCGTTGTCTTCAGGAGCTTTTGCAAAAGGATATTGACGGCGTGATCATTGAACCCAGCAAAAGCCAGATTTACTGCAAGCATACGGAGCTGTTTGCAAAGTTTCGGGAGTTTCAGATTCCCTGTGTATTTATTCAGGGGTGTTATGAACAGATGAAGCAGCAGCCGCAGGTGCTGATGGACGACTGCAGGGGTGGGTATCTGATCACCGGATACCTGATCGGGCTTGGTCATCGAAATATTATCGGGGTATTTAAGGCGGATGATACCCAGGGACAGAATCGTCATAAGGGGTATGCAAAGGCACTCAGCGAGGCGGGGATCGCCTATGATCCGGAGAAGGTGATCTGGTTTCACACGGAGGACCGGACCGTGCATCCATATGAAAAGATCTGTCAGATGGTCCGGGAGTCTGCCGCCATGGATGGGATTGTCTGTTATAATGACCAGATTGCGTGGGAGGTGATCCGGGCATTACAGGACAGCGGTGTGCGTGTGCCGGAGGATGTGTCGGTATGTGGATATGATAATTCATCAATATCAATGTCCGGCAATCTGCGGCTTACCACCATTGCACATCCACAGGAGAGGCTGGGAGCAATGGCGGCAGAGCTGTTGCTGCGGTTGATCCATGGCGAAGAAAACGGGGAGAAGGACCGGATTATGATCGAGCCGGAGCTGGTAGAGGGAAACTCGTGTAAAGATAGAAAAAACAACTTGTAAATACGAGTGTACAAGTTGTATGATAAAGATAGAATAAAATTGTATGTGCTTACGAAAAAATAGGATATGTATTGGAGAAAGGTTGTGCTCGTGGGATTGAGTCTGCGGGCTGGGAAAGGAAGGTATCATTACGATGAATGCGAAAGAAAGTATTGTGAACGGAAAAGCAGCACTTGGTATTGAGTTTGGCTCCACCAGGATCAAGGCAGTGCTTGTAGATGAAAATTGTGAAGCGCTGGCGGTGGGTTCCTATCAGTGGGAGAATCAACTGGTGGATGGAGTCTGGACCTACAGTCTGGAGGCGATCCATACGGGACTGCAGGCATGTTATAAGGCGTTGGCAGAGAAGGTGCAGGAGCAGTACGGAGTGCCCCTTCAGAAGCTGGCTTCTCTGGGAATCAGTGCCATGATGCATGGCTATATGGCATTTAATGAGAATGACGAGTTGCTGGTACCATTTCGTACTTGGCGCAATACCATGACTGAGGAGGCGGCTGCAAAGCTGACCCGGGAGTTTCAGGTGAATGTGCCGGAGCGGTACAGTATTTCCCATCTGTATCAGGCCGTTTTAAAGAAGGAGTCTCACGTAAAGGATATTACATTTTTTACGACCCTTGCGGGCTATATTCACTGGCAGCTTACCGGGGAAAAGGTACTGGGCGTGGGAGATGCCTCCGGAATGTTTCCGATTGACTGCAGCACAAAGGATTATGATCAGGAAAAGCTGGCGAAGTTCGACAAGCTGGTAGAAGAATATCATTTCCCATGGACTTTAAAGGATATTTTGCCGAAGTCACTCACGGCAGGGGAGAAGGCAGGCGTCCTGACGGAGGCCGGTGCAAAAATGCTTGATCCTACCGGGATGCTGGAGGCAGGTGTGCCAATGTGTCCGCCGGAGGGCGATGCCGGTACCGGTATGGTAGCAACCAACAGCGTGAAGGTGCGTACCGGAAATGTATCGGCAGGAACCTCTGTTTTTGCCATGATCGTTATGGAAAAGGCACTGGAAAAGCTTCACACAGAGATTGATCTGGTGACGACGCCGGCAGGGGATCTGGTGGCTATGGTGCACTGCAATAACTGTACCTCTGATATCAATACATGGGTGAACCTGTTCAAGGAATTTGCAGAGACCATGGGAATGAAGGTCGATATGAATGAGCTTTACGGCACACTTTTCAGGAAAGCACTGGAGGGAGAACCGGACTGCGGAGGTCTTCTTTCTTATAATTATTTCTCAGGAGAGAGTATTACAGGCTTTGATGAGGGACGGCCGTTATTTGTACGTCACGCAAATGATAAGGTCAGCCTTGCTAATTTTATGAGGGTTCATCTTTTCACGGCCCTTGGCGCATTGAAAAACGGACTGGACATTCTGCTGAAGGAGGAGAAGGTGCCTGTGGATAAGATTTATGGACATGGTGGATTCTTCACCGTGCCGGGTGCCGGACAGAAGATTATGGCAGCAGCGATGAATACGCCGGTGTCCGTGATGGATACGGCAAGCGAGGGTGGTGCCTGGGGTATTGCGGTGCTGGCACAGTATCTGGTGGCAGGAGACGGAAAGGATCTGGCAGATTATCTGGATCAGGAGGTGTTTGCCGGACAGACGGGAACTACGTTGGAGCCGGATGCCGCAGATGTGAAGGGCTTTGATGATTTCCTGGTACGCTACAATAAGGGACTTGCCATTGAGCGTGCCGCAGTAGAGAGTATATAAAGCGGATCACAGCCTGATTATCTGAGATATGGGATAATATATAGCAGAAAATCTATGTGTACGAAATATGGTACAGAAGAAAGGAGCATGGATAAATATGTTAGAAGCATTAAAACAGCAGGTTTACGAGGCAAATATGGAGCTGCCGAAGCGGGGGCTGATCACATACACATGGGGAAATGTGAGTGGTATTGACAGAGAAAGCGGTTATTTTGTTATTAAGCCAAGCGGCGTTGATTATGATAAGCTGACACCGGAGGATATGGTGGTAATGGATCTGGAGGGCAATAAGATCGAGGGAAAATATAAGCCGTCCTCTGACACACCGACTCATCTGGAGCTTTACAAAAAATATCCGGAGATCGGCGGCGTGGTACATACCCATTCGCCGGAGGCAACCTCATGGGCACAGGCAGGCCGGTCGATTCCATTATACGGAACCACTCATGCCGATTATTTCTTCGGGGAGATTCCATGTGCCAGAAGTCTGACACCGGAGGAGATTGATGCAGCCTATGAACAGAATACGGGACTGGTGATCATTGAAACCTTCGAGGAACGGGGACTGAATCCGATGCATACACCGGGGGTTCTGTGCAAGAATCACGGACCTTTCACATGGGGAAAGGATGCCGCCGAAGCAGTACATAACGCAGTAGTTCTGGAGGAGGTTGCTAAAATGGCAACCAAGACGGAGCTGATCAATCCGAAGGTGCAGCCGGCACCGGACTGTATCCGGGATAAGCATTTTTATCGCAAGCACGGTGCAAACGCATATTATGGTCAATGATAAAAATTAAAGATTTAGATCAATATAGATGATGCCGGGGTCAGAAGCGGATAGCAATTTGTATGTAAACATACATTGTTATCTGCTTTTGACTCTTGCATTATATAGATATTTTACTATTGATTTGATACAATAGGACATAAGAGAGAGAATCGAAACCGGTTCCGTAAGAAATGGGGAGCGTGTATGTATAAGGTATTTTTGATCGAGGATGAGATTGTGATCCGGGAAGCACTGGAACGGATGATTCCATGGAATGAATATGGCTTTGAACTGGTGGGTAAGGCGAAGGACGGAGAGATCGCACTTCCTATGATCCGCAAAATGAAG
The DNA here is from genome assembly GCA_934338765.1 of uncultured Lachnospiraceae bacterium. GTDB lineage: Bacteria > Bacillota > Clostridia > Lachnospirales > Lachnospiraceae > Jutongia. Next base: position 12,603 of record CAKRHL010000020.1, read on the forward strand.
CCGGATGTGCTGATCACGGATATCAAGATGCCGTTTATGGACGGACTTACGTTAAGCGGTATTGTAAAGAAGGAAATTCCGGAGATCCGCATTGTTATTGTCAGTGGTTATGATGATTTTGAATATGCCAGAAAAGCCATTGCCCTGGGTGTCGACGATTATTTATTAAAGCCGATCGCCAAAGCGGATTTTGTCCGTGTTCTGCAGAAGATCCAGAAGGACTTCGAGGAAAAGGGAAAGCAGCAGGATTATTATGAGAAATTTGAACAGGAAATCAAAAAATATGAGAATCACTCCCGGCGTGATTTTTTTGAACTGCTGGTGACAAAACACGCAGATCTGCCGGAGATTTATGACAGGGCAGAAAAGCTTTCCATTGACATTATGGCGGAAAGCTATAATCTGGTATTTTTCTCGCTGGCGGAAAGCCGGGATACGGATACGATCGATCAGGAATATTCCCAAAGGGCGGCAGATGTACAGAAGCAGATCGATGACACGCTGCAAAAGGAGAAAAATCTATATATGTTCCGGAATCAGACCTTCAGCTATGTGCTGCTTTTGACCGGGGATGTGGAAAATATACAGGCACATACGGAGCACTGTGTAAAACTGCTTCGGGATATTCTGGAAAAGGACCAGAGCGGGCTGGAGTGGATCGTTTGTGCATCAAAGCCGGTGGAACGTCTCAGTCAGATGCCGGACTGCTATAAGGAGGGTATGCAGCTTTTTGCATATCGCTATTTTGGATATTCTCATGTGGTATCCCAGGATATGGTGCCTATGCGCGAAAGTCAATCCCGGGATAATGAGATCAAGGATCTGGTCAGCGTGGACAGTAATGTTGTGAATCCGTCAATCTTTCAGAACTTTCTCTGTAACGGTCTGGAAAATGAAGTTGCCGGTTTTGTAGAAAATTATCTTCAGATGGTAGGAGAGTCCGCATTGAAATCAAAAATGTTTCGCCAGTACATTCTTTTGAACATTCATTTTTGTATTGTATCCTTTTTGCAGAAGCTGGGATATGAAAAGGATGTGGTGGATCATTCGCTATTGGAAGCTTCCGGTATGGGGAAGCCGCTGGATCATGATAAAATTGCGGCAAGCATATCCGGTGCCTTAAAACAGGCAATTCAGCTGCGGGAAGAGAAAAGTAAAGGAAAATACCAGAATGTTTTGCAAAATGCCGTTCAATATATGGAAGAAAATTTTGCAGACGAAAATCTTACATTAAATACGGTGGCATGTGTGGCAAATGTCAGCGCAAATCATTTCAGTGCCATGTTTAGTCAAAAAATGGGACAGACCTTTATTGAATATCTGACGGGTCTGCGGATGAACCGTGCGAAGGAGCTTTTGCGCTGCACGGATAAACGATCTGGAGAAATTGCACTGGAGGTAGGATACAAGGATTCTCATTATTTCAGCTTTTTGTTCAAAAAAACACAGGGATGTACACCGAGTGAATATCGTAATCAGGGGGCAGTTTCGTGAAAAAGAGAAAGACAAAATATGAGGAATTAAACATAAATCAAAAAATACAATATCTGATCAGGAGCCTTGCACTGCCATTGCTGTTTTGTATTTTGCTGCTGGTGGCTTCTATGTGCATTTCCATCGGAAATTATTCTACGATCACCCATAATATGAACCTCAGCAGTGAGTTCAGTCTAAGTTTCAAGGAAAATATGGATCTGAAAATGTATCATTATTGTGTGGGAAGTGCAGAACAGAAAACCCTGCCTTTGAAGGATGTGAATCGTGCGATCCGGTTGGCGGAAAAGCTGGAAAAAACGACGGTACGAAAGGAAAGCCGCAGAGCCATCGAGCTTGTGATCACAGATTGTAAAAATCTGAAAAAGCGAATGCGTGCCATTGCGGAAACGAAAGGGTATGATTCCAGACAGGTACAGCTCACCTATAATGTATATGTGCTTACGGAGCTGACACAGAAAGCGATGGGGGACTATATTTATTATGAGGCGGGATATCTGAAAGAGGTGGAAAATGATATGTTTGCCCGGATTCTTGCCGTGGGGATCATTCTGGGAATATTTGTGTTTGTAATCGTTGCATTGGTGGTAAAAAAATCCTTCCGGCTTGCCGGGGAGATTACAGATCCCATAGGTGGTGTCAGCGATAATGTCCGAAAAGTTGGACACGGAGATTTTGACATCACACCGGTGGAAACAAATGTGATCGAGGTAAAGGAACTGGACCGCGGCATTTTGAAAATGGCGGGGCGCATCCAGACTCTTCTGGAAAATGTGAAGGAGGAGGAACGCAAGCAGCATATGATCCAGCTGGAGCTCCTTCAGGCACAGATAAACCCTCATTTTTTATATAATACGCTGGATACGATCGTATGGATGGTGGAGGCAGATATGCATGACGAGGCGATCGAGATGCTGACTCATTTGTCCGTCTTTTTCCGGACTGTTTTATCCAAGGGGGAGGACGTGATCACACTGCATGATGAAGTGCTGCATACGAAAAGCTATCTGGAGATACAGCAGATCCGTTATAGTGATATTCTTGATTATACCATCGAGCTGCCGCAGGACATGGAAGAGATCCGTCTGCCAAAGATGACATTGCAGCCGCTGGTGGAAAATGCGCTGTATCATGGAGTAAAGGAAAAAAGAGGAAAGAGCAGCATCTGGATCACTTTTGAGGATGCGGGCAGGGATATCGTCATTCAGGTGAAGGATGATGGAATCGGTATGACAGAGGATCGTCTGCGTGAGGTACAGGAGGGACTTAAGAACAACCAGAGCGTAGGCTTTGGAATGTCTGCAGTCGAGGGGCGTCTGAAGCTATATTATGGAGAGGAATATGGTCTTGATATTTGTTCAAAATATCAGGAGGGTACTGTCATTCGTGTTAATATTCCGAAAAAATTTAACTTTTCGCATAAAAAAACAAACAAGATATAATAATTTGATAAAATATTAAACTTTTTGCATAAGTATCTTTATGGTAAAAAATAGAAAAAAATCTATAATAATACTTGTAAGCGACATACAAACTCAAATTGGAGATAGAGGAGGAAAACGATATGAGAATTAAAAAAATTATATGTTCAGCATTATTAGTATCTTGTATGGTCTTTGCAATGACAGCATGTGGCTCCAAGAAGGCAGCCAAGACCGGAGGCGATGCAAAGAGCGGTAACATCACCGTAGGCTTTTCACAGGTAGGAGCGGAGTCAGACTGGCGGACAGCAAACTCCACTTCTATGAAAGAAACCTTCAGTGAAAAAAATGGTTACACATTAATTTTTGATGATGCACAGCAGAAGCAGGAGAATCAGATCAAAGCAATCCGAAACTTCATCCAGCAGGAGGTTGATTACATCGTACTTGCTCCGGTAACAGAAACCGGATGGGACACCGTACTTAAGGAAGCAAAGGATGCCGGTATTCCGGTGATCATCGTAGACCGTATGGTTAAGGTATCCGATGAAAGTCTCTACACCGCATGGGTTGGTTCAAACTTCGAACTGGAAGGCAAGAAAGCAGCAGCGTGGTTAAAGGCATACTTAGAAAAGACAGGACGTGGCGACGAAGAGATCAATATCGTAGATATTCAGGGTACGATCGGTGCATCTGCCCAGATCGGACGTACAAAAGGACTTGAGGATGCCTGCAAGGAGAATAAAAACTGGAATCTGCTGGCAAAGGAGACCGGTGAATTTACACAGTCAAAAGGCCAGGAGGTTATGGAGTCTCTGTTAAAGAAGCATAAAGATGACATTGATGTTGTATATTGTGAGAATGATAATGAAGCATTTGGTGCCATTGATGCCATCACGGCAGCAGGTAAGACCGTTGGAACCGGCAAGGATGACATTCTGGTAATGTCCTTCGATTCTACTAGGACCGGTCTGACCGATGTAAAGGATGGAAAGATCATTCTTGATACCGAGTGTAATCCACTTCACGGTCCTCGTGTAGAGGAGATCATCAAGGCTCTGGAAAACGGAGAGACACCGGAGAAACAGCAGTATGTAGATGAAGAGATCTTCGCAGCAGTAAAAGATGTAGAAAGCGTAAATGCTGACGGAAAAGATTATGATGTCACAGTTGTTAATGACAAGGTGATCAAAGGTCGTGCATATTAATCTTTCATAATATAATCTCATAAAAAGCAACGCTAAAGTGTTTCAGGGATAGCGCAATATAGAAAGCAACACAAAGCTGTATTGCGCTATTTTTGTACCATTTTTGGGCAGAAAGCAGGTGAAATCAATGGCTGAGAAAGCAATTTTGACAATGAAAGGCATTACAAAAACTTTCCCGGGCGTAAAGGCATTATCTAATGTAGATTTCAAATTATGTGAAGGCGACATTCATGCTCTGATGGGAGAGAATGGTGCCGGAAAGTCAACACTGATCAAGGTGCTGACGGGAATCTATCCTTTTGACGCCGGAGAGATCATAATGGATGGGAAACCGATGGTGAATAAATCCCCGCAGGATGCCCAGAACAATGGAATCAGTACCGTTTATCAGGAAGTAAATCTTTGTCCGAACCTGACGGTGGCAGAGAATCTGTTTATCGGCAGAGAGCCGAGAAAACTTGGAATGATCAACTGGAAGGAAATGAATGCACGCTCCCGTAAGCTGCTTCAATCTCTGGACATCGATGTGGCACCGACGACATTACTGGATGAATGCTCCATTGCGATCCAGCAGATGATTGCTATTGCAAGAGCGGTGGATATGGAATGTAAGGTGCTGATCCTGGATGAACCGACATCTTCTCTCGATGAGGAAGAAGTAGAAAAATTGTTTGACCTCATGAAAAAGCTAAAGGCAAAGGGCGTTGGCATTATCTTTGTCACACATTTCCTGGAGCAGGTTTATGAGGTATGTGATAAGATCACGGTTCTTCGAAATGGTACACTGGTGGGTGAATATGATGTGGAAAATCTTCCGAGAGTTCAGCTGGTTGCCAAAATGATGGGAAAAGACTTTGATGATCTGGCGGATATCAAGAGCGACAGAGTCGGTTCGGTAAAAGAAGGAGAACCGGTTATCGAAGCAAACGGAGTTTCTCATCATGGAAGTATTAAGCCGTTCGATATGACCTTTAACAAAGGTGAGGTTGTTGGTCTCACCGGACTTCTTGGTTCCGGCCGTTCCGAGATGGTCCGGGCAATCTATGGAGCCGATAAGGCGGATACCGGTGAGGTAAAAGTATTTGGCAAGAAAGTCAAAATTAACACGCCGCTCGATGCAATGAAAGCAGGAATGGCATATCTGCCGGAGGATCGAAAGAAGGACGGAATCCTTGCAGATCTGTCCGTCCGGGAAAATATTATTATTGCTCTTCAGGCAAAGCGCGGAATGTTCCATCCGATGAAACGAAAAGAGATGGAGGATGCAGCAACAAACTTTATCAATTTGCTGCAGATCAAAACAGCAAGTATGGAGACACCGATCAAAAGTCTTTCCGGAGGAAATCAGCAGAAGGTGATCCTGGGACGCTGGCTGCTGACAAATCCGAGATTTTTGATTTTGGATGAGCCAACCAGAGGAATTGATATTGGTACGAAAACAGAGATCCAGAAGCTGGTACTTCGTCTGGCGGATGAAGGAAAATCCATTGCGTTTATTTCTTCGGAGGTGGAGGAGATGCTTCGTACCTGCAGCAGAATGGCGGTTCTTCGTGACGGAAAGAAGGTCGGCGAGATTGAGGGCGACGATCTGACACAGGAGAAGATCATGGAGACCATAGCAGGAGGTGGAAAGTCCAATGAGTAATGAAAAGAAAAAATTTAATTGGAAAGCGGTCACGCAGCATCATTTGTTTTTACCAATTGTCTGTCTGCTTGTTGTACTTTTAGTAAACGTCATAAAAACACCGGACTTCTTTGTGATATCCATGAAAGGCGGCGTCCTTTACGGATATCTGGTGGACGTTGTAAACCGTGCTTCCGAGCTGGTGATCGTGGCGATCGGTATGACACTTGTGACGGCGGCATCCGGAGGACAGGATATCAGTGTTGGTGCTGTTATGGCAGTTGCAGCGGCTGTATGTTGTCAGATTTTATCCGGTGGCCAGGTAACTACGGATCAGTTGATGAACTCTATGGCATTAGCCATTATCGCAGCAGTCATTGTAGCCGGTTTGTGTGGTGCATTTAATGGATTTCTTGTGGCAAATCTTGGAATCCAGCCGATGGTTGCGACCCTGATCCTGTTTACTGCAGGTCGTGGTATCGCACAGCTTGTAACAAAAGGACAGATTACATATGTACGAGTAGATTCCTTTAAGGTAATGGGTGGCTATATCGGAAAATGTCCGGTACCAACCCCGATCTTCTTTGCAATAGCGACGATAATAATAGTAAATATTGTTTTAAAGAAAACGGCTCTTGGTCTTTATATTGAGAGTGTAGGTATCAATGGTTCCGCATCCAGACTGGTAGGTCTTAATTCTACGATGATCAAGTTTTTGACCTATGTGATCTGTGGTGTGCTGGCAGGTGTTGCAGGCATTGTAGCATCCAGCCGTATCTATTCTGCCGATGCAAACAATATCGGATTAAATCTTGAGATGGATGCGATCCTTGCCGTTGCCCTTGGCGGCAATGTCCTGAGTGGTGGTAAATTCAGCATTATGGGATCTGTGATCGGTGCATATACCATTCAGGCATTGACAACAACTCTTTACGCAATGGCAGTATCCGCAGATCAGCTCCCGGTTTACAAAGCAATCGTTGTTATCATTATTGTTGTCATCCAGAGTCCGGTATTCCGCAGAAATATGGAAGCCTGGAAGCAGAAAAGAGCTTTGAAAAACAAAGCGTTGGAAGGTGGTCATTGATATGGAAAAGAAAAAGACAAAAAAGAAAATTAATAGCAGCACATTCCTGTTGATGATTACTATCGTATTATTTGCAGTAATGTATATTGCAGGAATGATTATTTTCAACGATAAAGGTTTTGCAAAGCCTCAGATGTTTATGAATCTGTTTATCTCGAATGCAGGACTTATCGTGATCGGATGCGGTATGACTCTTGTAATGATCACCGGAGGAATTGATATTTCCGTTGGTTCCGTGACTGCTCTTGTATGTATGTCTGCCGCATATGCCATGGAAAATAAGGGGATGAGTGCGGTGGCAGCCGTTGCCATCTCTCTTTTGATCGGAACATTATTTGGTATCGTACAGGGTTATCTGGTAACTTATCTGGAGATTCAGCCGTTTATCGTAACATTGGCCGGAATGTTCTTTGGCCGGGGGCTGACGGCGGTGATCAGTACTGATATGATCGCCATTCAGAATAAGACATTTCTGAAGTGGGCAAATTACCGTATCAATCTTCCGTTTGGTACATATAACCGGAGAGGAGTATTTATTCCGGCATACATATATCCAACAGTTATTATCGCACTGGCGGTTGTCATTCTGATCACGATCATGCTGAAATTTACTAAATTTGGCCGAAGCCTTTATGCGATCGGTGGCAATCAGCAGAGTGCCGTAATGATGGGACTTGACGTGAAGAAAACGAAAATGAAGGCTTATGTGCTGGATGGTTTTCTGGCAGGTCTCGGAGGGTTCCTGTTCTGTCTGAACAGCTGTGCCGGATTTGTGGAGCAGGCAAAGGGTCTTGAGATGGACGCCATTGCCTCTGCCGTAATCGGTGGTACACTCCTCAGCGGTGGTGTTGGAACTGTTGTCGGAACCTTGTTTGGTGTGCTGATCAATGGTACGATTTCCAGTCTGATCACCACACAGGGAACATTATCAAGCTGGTGGGTAAGAATTACACTGTCAGCACTGCTTTGTTTCTTTATCGTATTACAGGCTGTGATCGCAGCAGTAAAACGTAAGAAAAAGAA
>CAKRHL010000021.1 GCA_934338765.1 uncultured Lachnospiraceae bacterium
GTATATGAGGATGTTGTGGAGTCTGCTTCTATCAATGTGAGGAAGCTGGAAAATATTTATCTGTTTTATCAGCCGGTGAGTGAAAATGACACGATCGTCATGGAGACGAACGATGGCAACGCTATCCAGAATGAGGCCGGTGATCTGAACATGTTTGTCATAGCGCAGAACAGTGTTCCGTCATCGACAAGTGACATTGCTATACCGGCAGGTTATACCAAGAGACCGAGTGGCTATAATCTCACGATCAACGGATCCACCTCCGGATTTGAAACGAAAATTGCAAAGCTGTATGTCAATCTGACTGGAACAGAATTGAACAGTGCGGGAACAATCGCGGGAAAGGTGCAGAAGGATCCGAAGGGTGAGTATACTCTGGTTCATTCTGAAAGCATTAATCGTGTGGCAGATATTACGGTAACTATTGACAGTCAGGATGGAACCAAAACAGAGATTGTTAAAGTAAATGGTTCTAAAGTGCAGAATTAGAGAGGAGTGAGATCATGATGAAACGGTTTTTAAAAGATAAAAATGGTTCGTCTCTTGTTTTAGTAATGATCTGCATGTCATTTCTGATTTTGCTGGCAGGAGCGGTTATTACAACGACGATTACAAATATTTATCTGAAAAGCTCTCAAAAGGCAACGCAGGAGAACTTTTATCAGACGGATTCCATCCTGGATGCGATTGCGGCCGGGATTCAGAATGAGTCCTCCAAGGCATCGGCAACTGCTTATCAGAAAGCATTGGGAGAGTATAATGCTTCCCTGACATCCTCAGGTGATCCTTTGAATGACAAGTATGCAAAGGATTTTCTGACCGATATGTTAAAGGCATTGACAGGCAATGATAATGTGGTGTATGACGCTACAGGCAGTACAACGTATCAGTATCTTGACAGCGTGCTGCTGGGATACCTGTCAGAGGATCAGGCACAGTATTATGTGAAGCACACAGATAATAAGGGAACCATGACACTTGATGGAGATGCTTTGGTCTTAAAGGACGTTCAGGTCATCAAGGAGCATGATACCCAGAAGGATTATGAAACTACACTGACAACCGATATCCGGATCGAGGTTCCGACGGTCAGTACAGAGGCACATTCGGAGTATCTGAACTATGCAGTGCTGGCAGATAACCAGATTCTTTCCGACAATGGAAGTATTGCTCCTAAGATACAGGGAAATATTTATGCCGGTACTGTGGAGAGAAATGATTCCCAGGAACAGAGCAAGGCAGGTATTGTGGTTGGAGGAGGAGCTTCTCTGACTATCAATGCAGAGCAGATCATTACCAGAGGAGATCTGAGAGTATCCAACGGAAAGCTTACCATAGGAAAAAGTAAATCCAGCGATAAAAATGCAGAGCTCTGGGTAGAGAATATTATTACAACGAATGATGCGGCAGGCAATGGAGACAATGATGTCAATATCAATGCAGCGACATATGTTGCTGACGATACAGAGATTACAGGTAATAATGATAGTGTGACGCTGAAGGGTAAGTATTATGGTTACAACTATGTAGATGATTATACATCTGTTGTTGCTTCGCCAATGCCAAAGAAGCGGTCCACGAAAGCGGAGTACAGTAGTTCTATTTCTGTCAATGGACATGATGACAATTTGTTGATGACAGATCTGACGGAGCTGGTATTGGCAGGACGTACTTTCATCTCTAAAAAGATAAGTAACACCACGGATGTCAGTCCCCTTGATAATCCGGACATTGAGCTTGGCGAATCCCTGGCGGTAAAGAGTGGTCAGCTTTCTTATTTTGTAAGTGCAGTAGTTGATGGCAATACCGAGGGATTTGTGAAAAAGGTGGAGGATGTTGAGGCTGAAAAGCCTGGCAGTACACATATTACTAATATGCCGGGTGAGGGAACATTCGATACAGATACAGTGGCAGACAGAGCTTGCTATTACTTCGAGGCCAACAGTGTACAATATCTTTTTGATTATCAGGCTTACGAGGACAGGATCGGTATTCCGAAGAAGGATGGTGCAAAGCAGTTTGATGTAAAGAAAATGATAGACAGCGGTGAGCTGGATCCGGCACAGCCGTTAAAGCTGTATTCCCGTAAAGATTCGAATGTCAGCGCACAGCAGATCAATTACTTCTATATGAACTTTGCGGATTCCAAAGCGGCAAGTAAGTTCTTTACATTGTTTTATAACGAGGCGGCACAGCAGCAGGTGTACGATACTGTCAATAAGACATATGTGGATGCGGTCGGTATCCAGCTGCCAGATCTTGACAATAACAAGATGGGCTATATCCTGTCATCAGGTAATATCATGTATAGTGATAATTCCAATAAAGATGCAAATGGTAAGGGCAAAATAGCATTGAAGCTTGAAAATTCTTCCCAGAGTCCAAGTGACAGTTTTCTGCAGTTTGCAAAGGACAGCAGTAAGCTTTACATGTCAAAGCAGCTGGCTCTGGTAGATGATTATGAAAAGGCAGCAACCAATCCGAAATGGAGACTTTACGAAACAGGTAATTATTCCAAGAGTGGTAAGAGTGATGGAACGAACCTGTTTAATACACTGGTAAAGGTCAGTGATATTCCGGCAGGCACGAAGGTTGGTCATTATCCGATCACGAGAGATAATGGCACCAATGTGGAATGTGGATATATTATTTCTGACGGAGATGTAACATGGCCGGATGACTATACAGTCCATGCCGGATGCTCAAGCAGTGATCCATGCTTTATCCTTGCAAAGGGAAAGGTAACAGTGAAGGGCAGTGGTACAGAGGCATTTAACGGTCTGATCATTTCAGGAAATGACGTAGAGCTTGCAGCACAGCAGACCACGATCAATTCTGATTCAGAAGCGATTGAAAAGCTGTTTGAATATGATAAAAACCAGTCAAGTCCGGTGTTCTACAACTTGATGCAGGAGTATTTCAGAAAATCTGTGGAAGCAGCGATCGGAAATGACGGAAGCAATTCAAGTACCAATAATGTAAGCTATGAGAACTGGAAGAAGAACGGTTAATGCAGGGAGGTGAAGGTGATGGATATCAGAAAAGATAAGCGGGGCTTTTCTTTGGTTGAGCTGATCATTGCCATGGCGATCATGGCAGTCTTTGCCGGAGCGATCATAGGCGGTTTGTCCTATATCAATGCCGGTAAGACCAAGAAGGCTTCTGCAAAATTAAATAATGAGATTACGAGTATCCAGACAGCGACAATGACCAAAAAGGGTGTGACGTATCTCTACATTTACCGTACCTCGGATGGTATTTTCAGTTCGACAGGCAAAGCGACAGCTGATACAGATGGTGATGGTGTACCGGATGGTTACAAGAGCCGTTTGGATCTCGATGCGGCGCTTACAGCGGGAAAAATATCACAGAAAAAGCTTTGTGACAGCTCTGTCAAGATCACCGGGTCGGAGGCAGGTGCTTCGGCAACGTCACTGACAGAGAGTAATATGCTTAAGCTTGGTTATTCCAAGGGAACCGGTTCATTTATTTACAGCAATGACGGTACTGTGACAAGCGGTAAGAAGATGACAGAAATGCCATTTTATAATAAGATTGAACTGTCCGGCAAGGAGAAGTTTACGATCCGGCTGGTCAAGACTACAGGAAAGCATTTTGTAACGCAGAATTAAGGGGAGGTGATTGTTCTGAGCTGGAAAGATAAGAGAGGTTATACTCTCGTTGAGTTGATTATTTCGATGGCGATCCTGGCCATTGTAGGAGGTGCAATCACACTTCTGATGCAGTCAGGAACCAGAAGCTATTCCAACACGAAGGCAGAGCTTGATCTGCAGATGGAATCGCAGACGGTGATGGCACAGTTGAGTACGATGATCATGGAATCCAACTGTGTAAAATATGATAGTGCTAACAACGCATTGATCCTATATCAGGTAGATGTGAAAAAGATACCGATGCCATCTGCATCGGGAGCGGCACCGGCAGGAACGGTGGCACCGGTCTCAGCAGTACCGGCTACTGCGGCACCGGAAGCATCAGTTGTCCCGGGGACTGCAGCACCTGCAGCATCAGGTACGCCCGGTGTTACAGCAGCTCCCACACCGGCAGCGGATTCAAAGTTTCAGCAGGTTAAGACAGTGAAGGATCTGAAGATCATTAAGTTTGACGGTAAAAAGCTGTATCTTGAGGAGCATAGTGGAGATGCGGCATTGCCGGCAGATCGGTCAGAGGGCTTGAACTGTAAGACAGAAGAGCTGTTTTCTGATTATGTGGACTCTTTTAATGTTGGCATAGAGGGGAATAATGTCACAGTTTCTTTTGAAATGAAATCAGGCAATAAGACTTACAAGATTGACGAGACAACAAAGATACGAAATGGTCTGGTAGTCTATCCGTAACGGGGGAGGCTGCCCTTGGATGTTATAGCAAGGCAGGAGGATCGGTTTGCGGTGAAAAACCGTGGAAATGGAGGCTGTATCTATGAAAAGAAGATTAAGAAATTTATCGAAAGGAAGACTCGCGGCAATACTTGTGGTTGTATGTGCGCTGGCGTTTGGCGGTTATTTTGGATACCATAAGTTTTTTGTTCATGCGGCGAATACGATCAATAAAGGGGTCGTAAATACACTGCAGGATTATTATGCAATGTGCGGCGGTCAGGATAAAGCGGATAATCCATCAGAAGCTGCCGGATCAGAAAACAATCCGTTTTTGATTCTGGAAGTGGTTCCTTATTATGGTCAGGCAGAGGTTGGTTATCTCATCAATGGCTGTGAGCCGTTGGATTTTACTGAGACCAACCCGTTCATTTATCGTGGAGCCAGCGATTTCACGAGAGCGGGGGCTGATGTAGTATTTACAGACGAGTATCAGCGTGATGCCAACAACGATGGGGTGTCCGATGAGGAGTGGAGCAGTGAATGGAAGGTCCGCTCCGTAACACAGCAGATGAAGGACAGTGGAAATAAGTATGAGGTTAAGGGATATTATGAGAAGACCTCTAACGGAAAGCCGGGAGATTTTGTCATTGATACATATTATGAAGATACATCCCAAAATGTTATTGTAAAAGATGAAAATGGAATAGAAAAAAGAGTTCATCCATGGAGACCTCATTTTAAAAAGGTGGAGGCCGGAACCGGTGATTTCATCTGGGTATCCCTGGAATACAGCGGCATGGACGGAAGTATTGATTTCAATAAATATGCCAAGGCTGAGAATCAGACAACTGTAGAGAATGGTACGATTGATTATAAGCCGGGAGACAGAGAGTTTACAACACGTTCTTTACTGGATGAGGATCAGTATTATGCTATCCAGGATACACCAAAGGGTGAATCCGTGTTTGTTGACGGTATTGCAAAGGTTCATGTAGTCAATATGAATGACTTTATCCGTATATCTTTGAATCCGGATGATAAGTCAGAGGCTGCGATACAGGACATGAAGATTGCAGTTAAGACGATCGAGCCACAGGAGCTGGCTCAGAATCCACAGTGGATCGATTATGCAAATCTGATCTATATGCATGAATCTCCTTCCGTGGGAGTATATCAGGACTGGTGGTTTAACCAGCGTGGCAAGGAGGGGGTAAAGGCAAGACTGGTCAATGACAATTCTTATTATAAGGATCAGGAAAGCTCCATGTCCCGTCAAAATGTTGATCAGTGCGCATTTAGCGGATCCAATGACTGGAGCTGGGAAGCTGCTAAAAAGCTCTTCTTTAAGATCAATGAGCTGGATGAGTATGCAGAGGGGGGCAAGAATGAAAAATTCGGATTTGCACCGCTGCTTCTTGCCAATGTTTCTCTGAACCGCTTAAAGGGAATCTCAAGTTCTGTATATGGGGACAAATGTAAGAATCTGATGCAGCAGCATTTGGACTATACGACAATGGAAACCGGAGGAACGGAGAAAACAGATACTCCTTCCACAAGCTGTAATGTTTATAAGTTCTTTGTCATGAACTTTTTGATGGATCAGACCAATTTTTACAGCTATTTCTTCCAGACCGTGAGAGATTCCGGCGGATATGTAATTAATGCAGACAATGGAAAATGTACACCTCAGAAGGGTGAGGCACAGGATTACTGGAGTTTCCATTCATTCCTTCCGATCGAGGAGGGCAATGGTAACCTGACACAGGAGCAGATGGATCTGTACAAGATTTATCATAGCGGATTAAACTATATGTATTTTGACAAGATTCCTGCACTGGCCAATGCAAGCTTTGTCTACAACAGTGATACATCTTTATCACAGCGATTCAGCAGCACAGGCATTACTGAGGCTGATTCTAACTGTAAGGATGCCTTTGACTGGTGGGAGGAGACATATGGTGTGAGACCGGGACATCTTTCTTCCGGCCAGATCGTTCATTATCTGCTTCAGTATAAGAGAAATAACGGTGGTGGCGGAGAGGTAAGACCAAAGGATAAAAAGACGATGCATGTCCTGGAGATTGAGCCATGTGCTGATTTCATCATGACAGAGAAGTATCTTACCGGAAAATATCTGCCTGCTACCAATTTTAAGGGACAGATAGAAGTAGATCATATGACCACGGCAGAGTTTAACGGACTGCGTCGTGATCTGAACGGTTATTATGACCTGATCTATATTGGAGACAATATCGGAAAGTTTAACTCTGAAGAGGTAAATGAGCAGAATCCTTTGACCAATGCATGGGGAAAGACTAACAGAACCCGGTATAATGTCAGTGGTTTTGATGGTTATGCATATCTTCATGTGGGAGATATGGCAGGGAAGTATCGTTCTTCCGGTAATGATATCACAAAGCGTAAGATGAAGCAGCTTATGGCATATGCCCGTGGCGGTAATGCACTGGTGCTGGCTGATAATCTTGCAGTATTTAAGTGGAAGAGTGCAGGAAGCACGGAGATTTCCAATGCCTATGAGAAGGCATATCTGTCCAGAGTGGATACAGCCTCTAACATGCACACCCTGATCCAGGAGGGATATAAGGGTGCAAAGAAGTGGATCAATGGCTTAAAGAGTAATAATGATGGCGCTAATGGTTTTACAAGAGACAATATCTGTTCTCTGTCGAAGCTTGACAAATCATTCTTGAGTAAATATTGCTTGAATTATATGGATGGTGGATTTGCGCTGCCAAAGAGGACGCAGACAAGTATGACCACCAAGGATTATAAGGCGATGACCAAAAAGTACAGCGATTATGTTGGTTTATACAGCCGGATCGACTCTGCACCGGTACAGTATTATTCTGAGGCAGGTCTTACTGATACGGATGACGTGAACATGAAGAGCGCTGATGATAAGACAGTGGCAAGGCAGTCACTGGCCGGATCTTCGCTGGATTTCAGCTTTACGATCGGTGATCAGACAGTGGATAAAAATAATAATCTGATCCCTTATGCGGCTCGTCTCTATATTGATCTCAACGGGGATGGCATCATTTCCGATGATGAGCTGGTTGAGGATACCAATTCGGCAGAGGTGGGAAGTCTTTACTGTACCTATACATATGTCGGAGAGGCAGAGAAGGGAACCGATGGCAATCCACTGTATAAGGATAAATCAGGAGAGGGGATCAAGATTCCGGTTACCCAGAGCTTTAGCTATGATTTTGCAAACAACAGCAGATTATATCTGAACAAAACCAGAAAGTCAGGCGCAATATCCTGGAAGTTTGTGCTGTACCGCACGGACAACGAGGACAATTATCAGTCTGCGACAGGTGTTTCCAGATATGAGAGGAAGGACTCCGGTGGAAATAATGCCCAGAATTCCATCAATGCCCTCCAGATCGTATCCGATGCACAGTTAAATACCAATGCAAACCTGCAGACCCAGTTAAAGGATAGTTCCAGCTTATTTGCAACATATACAGATGATACTAATCTTCCGGATTATAAAGTACAGGTTACAACGGTTGGACTGTCAGAGTTTATGGATCTGGTCAATACCAGTAAAGTAAACAGTACATCGACTACAGGAGAGGATTACAACTGCTTTATTGTCAGCTGTGCATCAGAGTTGTGCAGCAAGAGCGAAGGGGATTATCAGAAAGCAGCCAAGTATCTGGTAGCAAGGGCAGATTCAGGTGTGCGTGTGGTATATACCGGAGAGGCAGTCAATGAGGATAATAAATCCGCAGAGACGAAGGATCTGCTGAATATGAGCCGTTATACCGGCAGTGATACATATTATGGAGATATCTCTGATACCGCAAACGGGTTAAATGATAAAAAGAATGAGTATCAGAACAGGGCAAACCATGAGTATACATATGCCAAGATCATGAGTATGGCAGAGAGTGAGAAGTATAAGCTTTTCAATGGAACAAAGTGGAAAGTAGATTATAAGGATCCTGCGGAAAAGACGGAAAATATCAACAGAAATAACAGAGGTCTCCTTACGACATATCCGTATACACTTGACAAACAGCTGGATATTACCAAAACGTCAGCACAGACGTATCAGCTTAATATGGAGAATGAGGGATTGACGGTATGGTACTCTCTTGGTACAGCCGGAGATGGAAATGATACCGATGAGTATGATATCTCTCCTAGAGATGCTTCCAATAACTACTATATGTATAGTGTTGAAAATGTGGTTTATGACCAGATCGACCTGGCAAAGGTTACTGATGCTAAGGAGATGAAGCTGTTTATTAATGCTTTGAGTGGTTCTACGGCATCGCCGGAGGTTGTTGTAGAGGAAGCGAAGTCTGTCAACACAAATTACAATGACTTTAAGAACATCAAGAATTTGACAAAAGATTATTTTGAGAATTCTATGTCCGCTGATGGCACTAAGAGGTCTGAGGACGGATTGGAGATGTCTGTATATGCCGGCAGCATTAAACCGATCGGCAGCAATTATAAGGATTACGAGGCAGATGCTTCAGAAGTGACACCGGTACCATCCGGAGCACCGGGAAGCGCGACTGATGCACCAGACGCTGCGGCAACGGAAGCACCGACGCAGGCACCGACGCAGGAGCCGACAGCAACGCCGAAGCCTAGAAAAACACCAATTATTTTGTATAGTGATCCAAAGGGTGGTCAGTACATGAATGATGGTAATAAGGCAAGCAGCTTCAGTGAGGAAGAATATAAGAAATGGAGCGATGATGATTGCCTGATCGTCGATTATTCTTATGAGCCTGAGGATAGTAATGTACAGAATGCATTTAAGTATTATTCAAAAAACAACTGGAATAATCAGAAATATTTACCGGCAAAAACGCAGGTAAAGGCGATTAAACTGGGTGACTTAAAGAGTGAATTGAACATCACAACAGCACAGTTAAATACACTGGGATTTTATAGTTATGAGAATGGTAATACAAAGGTTTATTGTGTAGGTATCTTTGAGGATGAGGAACATTATCAGGAGTATAAGAGTAGTGCGGCAAACTCCGGTTCCGGTTCCGGCGGTGGTTCCAGTACCCCGATGGATAAGATCGAGGAGAAGGAGTCAGATGTAAATCTTGTTCCGACAGGAACAGAGATGGGAGCAGGTTTTGTTCCGAATGGTAAGACACATAAGGTCAGCTTTACTCCTTACACCAACTCCGCCGACTGTGTAAACGTCAATTCCTTTGCAATCTCTAAGGTAGTAGCGTCAGCAGATAAGCTGGGATCAAAGGATGAGAACAGTATCGGTCATGTCGATGCGATCTATCAGGATGTTGCAGGATCGGTATGGAAGTATGAAGCATCAGCAGATCATACCTTTACCATCAAGAAGAACAATTTCCTGAAGGATAAGGCGAAGTATTACTTCTATATCAACGACAGCTTTATTAACAATGTCGCTGATTTTACGAATGACAAGACCAGATGGGTACGTTTTGATATTTCGAACCGCAGACGGTCAGCCATTACGTATCTGCATCTCTACTATCAGGGAGATCTGGATACAACATATGTATTCCCACTGGATTAAAGGAGATCCCAGAGGGACGGTTTTCCGGTTGGAGACCGAATGTTTGACAACATGAAAAAAACATGCTAGTATAGCAATTGTAAATGCGTGGAAGGGAAGAAGTAGTATCAGAGGAAACCTACAGAAAGCAGCCGGCAGATGAGAGGCGCAGGGGCATCCTGATATGAATACATCCCGGAGCAGCCGGCTGAATTTACTTAGTAGGTCTGGACGGGATTGTACTCCGTTATTGTGCAGGGATATAGAGGTATCCTATGGAGCCTGTCATCGTGAGGTGATAGGGAATAAAGGTGGTAACACGATCATATCGTCCTTTATCGGCATAAGCTGGTAAAGGACGTTTTTTCTTTTACTGGGAAACATGCGGGATACTTTGAAAGAAATAAAAGAAAGCGAGGAAAAAACATGACAACTTATGACGAATTGGTGGCGAGAGGACTGATCGCCCAGGTTACTGACGAGGAGGAGATCAAGGAGCTGGTAAATGACGGCAAGGCAGTATTTTACATTGGATTTGATCCGACAGCGGACAGTCTTCATGTAGGCCATTTCATGGCACTTTGTCTGATGAAACGTCTGCAGATGGCTGGAAACAAGCCTATCGCACTGATCGGCGGTGGTACCGCTATGATCGGTGACCCAAGTGGTCGTACTGACATGCGTCAGATGATGACAAAGGAGACCATTGCACACAATGTTGACTGTTTCAAAAAACAGATGAGCCGTTTTATTGATTTCTCCGAGGGAAAGGCTCTGATGGTCAATAATGCTGACTGGCTGCTGGATCTGAATTATGTGGAACTTCTTCGTGATGTGGGACCGCACTTTTCAGTAAACCGCATGCTGACAGCAGAGTGCTACAAGCAGCGTATGGAGAGAGGCTTAAGTTTCCTGGAGTTTAACTACATGATCATGCAGAGCTATGATTTCTATGCATTATTCCGGAAATACGGATGTAATATGCAGTTTGGCGGAGATGACCAGTGGAGCAACATGCTGGGCGGTACAGAGCTGATCCGCCGTAAGCTTGGTAAAGATGCATATGCCATGACTATCAATCTGCTTCTGAACTCTGAGGGCAAGAAGATGGGTAAGACACAGTCCGGTGCAGTATGGCTTGATCCGAACAAGACCTCTCCGTTTGATTTTTATCAGTACTGGAGAAATGTGGCAGATGCTGATGTTCTGAAGTGCCTGCGTATGCTTACGTTCCTGCCGCTTGAGCAGATCGACGAGATGGATCACTGGGAGGGCAGCCGTCTCAATGAGGCAAAGGAGATCCTTGCTTTTGAGCTGACTAAGCTGGTTCACGGTGAGGAGGAAGCAAGGAAGGCGCAGGAGGGTGCCAGAGCACTTTTTGCCGGTGGTGGAAATGCTGCCAATATGCCGGAGACAACACTTTCCGATGATGATTTTGAGGAAGGACAGATTGGTATCCTGAAGCTTTTGGTAAAGGCCGGTCTTGCAGCATCCAATGGAGAAGCCCGTAGAAATGTAGAACAGGGTGGTGTTTCCGTTGATGGAGACAAGGTGACAGATGTGAAGGCTCAGATTGCCAAAGACAGTATTGGTGAGGATGGTATTGTGTTAAAGCGCGGCAAGAAGAAATTTATGAGAGTGACTGTAAAGTAATGATAAAACACGCGATAGACGGACAAAAATAAGTAATATGATTAAAAAACACATTCTACCGGGTCAATCTCCAAGGAGAGGGGGATCGGCAGAATGTGTTTTTTGTTGATATGATCTTTATATGGGATTAGTCCATGCACAGCAGGGAAAGTACCTGCGCGTAGACATCCTCATTTTTTTCTTTGAAACGCCGGCAGACATCCACGGCTTCCTCCTCGCTGGTAACGTTGAGGGAAACCTCCAAAAGCTTACTTCCACGCTCATAAATACAGCCGGTGGCGAGATATTCATTGGGACGGATCATGGTATAATCTGTCTTGATGGATGTGGTTTCTACAATAGCCAGACGGTTTTTTTCGAGATATTCATCAATCTCACGACAGGTATCGGTAGGAAGCTGGTTGCCAAAGAAACGCAAGGTCTCTTTGCCAATCTCGGCGATGGTATAGTAAGACTTTTCGTGAGTCTGATCCACCAGGATCATGGCATCTTCCGTCAGCTCAGACAATGTCTGCTGAATGGACAGATAATCGGTGTAGCCGGTTTCCAAAATGAAATCAGAGAGGATCGCATTTGGCATAGGCTGGTCGGCCTGATTTAGAAAATATAGGATGATCAGCTTATACAGCTGCAATGACTCTGGTGTCATAATGATCCCTCCTTGTTACAAACGGCAGCCCTGATAGAGATGCCCGGTCTTCATTTCATGTGCAATAGTATTTAATATATCACGTTTATCCAGACTCCATGTGGGAGCCAGCAGTAAATTCTTCGGCCCGTCTCCGGTAATACGGTGGATCACGATATCCGGCGAGAGATGGGCAATACAATCTAGTAGAATAGCAATATATTCTTCTTTTGTCAATGGTGTTATGGATCCTTTTTCAAAATCCCCGGCCAAAGCAGTACCTTTCAGGATATGGAGCAGCTGGAGTTTAATGCCGTGGATCCCCATGTCGTTCAGGTACCGGATGGTCTGCAGCATCTGCTCATGATCTTCTCCGGGAAGTCCCAGGATCACATGAACGATCACAGGAATATCACGCCTGCGAAGCTCTTTTACGGTCGTTTCAAAGCAGGAGAGGGGATAACCTCTGTGAATCTGATGTGCTGTCGTATCATGCATAGTCTGAAGTCCCAGTTCGATCCAGACTGGTTTGCGTTCATGACATGACGACAGGAGATCAAAAATCTCCGGAGAAAAACAATCCGGTCTGGTCGCAATGGATAATGCCGCAGTCTGTGGATGTGCCAGTGCCTCCTCGTAAAGGGAGCGCAGGTACGGGACAGGAGCGTAGGTATTGCTGTAGGATTGAAAATATGCAATGTATCGGTCACCACAGTATTTCCTGCCGGACTGCAGACGACGGATTCCCTCATTGAGCTGCTTCGTCACGATCCCGGTGCTGTCCGCAGTCTGAGCAGACGTAAGTGTGCCCGGGCTGCCGGCAGAGGCAGAGTGAAAAGGAGAAGCATCACCACAGCTATCTGCTGCAATAGCAGATTGGAAAGGAGAGGCATCACCGCAGCTGCCTGCCACGATGGCACGGGAAACGGCAAAATCACCGGAGCCGCCGGCGCTGCAGAAGCTGCAGCCAGTGGTTCCTTTGGTGCCGTCTCTGTTGGGGCAGGTCATGCCACCGTCAATGGCGATTTTATAAATCTTTTGGCCAAACTGTTGTCTCAGATAATGATCCAGAGAGTAGTAGGGCTTTCCGTTCCATTGCAGACATGCCTGCCGGTAACGTTCTTCTGATGGAGAGAGAAAACGTTTACGGCGTGCCATTAGTGAATATGATCCTTGATGGCCTGGGATACAACCTCTGCAACACGGGGATCAAATGCTTCAGGGAGGATATTGTCCTCGTTCAGATCCTCATCGGCAACGAGACCTGCGATGGCGTAGGATGCGGCAAGTTTCATTTCTTCTGTGATCTGGCTGGCACGTCCCTCCAAAGCACCCTTGAAGATGCCGGGGAATGCGACAACATTGTTGACCTGATTTGGAAAATCGGAGCGGCCGGTTCCAACAACACGGGCACCGGCTTTCTTGGCGATATCCGGCATGATCTCCGGTACCGGGTTTGCCATGGCGAAAAGGATCGCATCGTGGTTCATGGATGCCACCATTTCAGGGGTGACAATATTTGGAGCAGATACTCCCACAAATATGTCTGCACCCTTTAATGCGTCGGCCAGTGAGCCTGTCTTGCCGGTCAGGTTTGTAACCTCCATCATATCCTTCTGCATCCAGTTGAGATCAGCAGATTCCTTGGAGAGGATTCCTGATTTGTCGCACATCACGACATCAGGAAAACCAAAGCGAAGTAAAAGCTTTGTAATGGCAACACCGGCAGAACCGGCGCCGTTTACAACAACATGGCAGTCTTCTTTCTTTTTATTGACAACCTTCAGACCGTTCATGATACCGGCAAGGACTACGATGGCAGTACCATGCTGGTCATCATGGAAAACGGGAATGTTTAATGCCTTTTTGAGTCGCTCCTCAATCTCGAAACAACGGGGAGCAGAGATATCCTCCAGATTGATACCGCCAAATGCCGGAGCAATATTGATGACAGTCTGAACAATCTCATCGGTATCCTGGGTATCCAGACAGATAGGAAATGCATTGACACCGCCGAATTCTTTAAACAGGACAGCCTTTCCCTCCATAACCGGCATAGCTGCTTCGGGACCGATATTTCCCAGACCAAGCACGGCACTTCCGTCAGATACAACAGCTACTGTGTTTGACTTGATCGTATATGTATAAGCCGCTTCCTTATCCCCGGCAATCACTTTACAAGGTTCAGCAACCCCCGGTGTGTATGCGAGCGCCAGATCCTCTCTGGTCTTTACCTGACATTTCGGGGTGGTAGTAATTTTTCCGTTCCATTCTTTGTGAAGGGATAATGCTTTTTCTTTGAGATCCATAATGATAACCAAACCTTTCTTTTTGATGTTCTTAGCATAAGCCATATAAATCAATAATATCATATTTTATATATGAAAACAAGCTGACGGGCAGAGATGATTTCTGTCGAAGATTTGGAATAATTTCACGCTTAATTTGTTATTTGGTATTTACAGATTGGAAATTATTGTATATACTTAAGAAAATTGATCTGTCAGACGGAATTCATTTGTTCTATATATTTATTTCAGAGATTATTTCGTTGAAGATTCATTAAGATTTCAGAAGGTATCAAAATTAAATATTTATTCCAAAACGGAGGTTATACATGGAAGAATTACAAAAAATGTCACTGGTTGAGTTACGTTTATACGGAAGAAAGCTGGGGATGAAAAACGCAACGACATTTAAAAAGCAGGAATTGATCGGGGAGATTCAGAGGATCCTTGCTGCACAAGCTGATCAGCCGGGGGGAAGCACAGCGGCTTCCGGTGACAAAAAGAAAGAGAATACAGGAAGGACGACGAGAAAAACAACGTCCAGAAAAAAAACTGCAGTGGAAAATGATGAAACGGCGGGAAAGCCGGAAACGGTGCTGGCAGGAGAGCAGGTGCAGGAGAGCGTGTCTGTGCCGGAGGAAAGAACAAGCCGTCGCATGCGGTATGAAGAGCGTCCGGTGAGAAAGACGGACAGGAGAACGATGAGAAGACCGGTAGATTATGAGGAGAGAAACAATGCCTCAGCGAGATCCCAGAGACCTGTGGTACGTGGGGGGTATACTTCAAATCTGCAGGAGATGCATACGGTACGTGAGGATAGAAGATACGGGAACGCCAGAGAAGACCGCTACAGCCGTGATGACAGGAATAGTGGCAGAGAAGACCGCTACAGCCGTGATGACAGGAGTAACGGCAGAGAAGACCGTTACAGCCGTGATGACAGGAGTAACGGCAGAGACAACCGTTACAGCCGCGATGACCGGAATGGCGGCAGAGAAGACCGCTACAGCCGCGATGACCGGAATGGCGGCAGAGAAGACCGTTACAGCCGTGACGACCGGAATGGCACAGGTGAGGAGCGGGGAAGCGGTCGTGACAGCTACGGTGTGCATGATAATAGAAGCAACATGCATGAGGAGAATGTGCATACAAACCATGTCAATCTGAGAGGCGACGCCGCAACGATGCCGTTTTCGGAGTTGGCACAGCTTGACAGTGGTGAGACCAAGACTGGTATTCTTGAAGTTATGCCGGAGGGATACGGTTTTGTAAGATGTGACAATTATCTGCCGGGTGAGGCGGATGTATATGTATCTCCTGCAATGATACGTCGTTTTGGGCTTCGCACGGGAGATATTCTGGTGGGTAATACCCGTATAAAAAATCAAAATGAGAAATTTAGTGCATTGTTATATGTGAATACCGTGAATGGATATACGCTGGAGGAAACCGCGGGCAGAGTGAAGTTTGAAAATCTGACGCCGGTCTTTCCAAATGAACGGATCCGCCTCGAGGTACCGGGAGCCGGAAACAGCAATATTTCCATGCGTATGATGGATCTGATCTCGCCGATCGGCAAGGGCCAGAGAGGAATGATCGTTTCCCAGCCTAAGACAGGTAAGACAACTTTATTAAAGCAGGTAGCCAAATCTGTGACACACAATCATCCGAATATGCATCTGATCGTGCTTCTGATCGATGAGCGTCCGGAGGAAGTGACAGATATCAAGGAGTCTATACAGGGAGAAAATGTCGAGGTGATCTATTCTACTTTTGATGAACTGCCGGAAAATCATAAAAGAGTATCTGAAATGGTGATCGAGCGTGCAAAGCGTCTGGTAGAACACGGAGGGGACGTCATGATCCTTCTGGATTCCATTACCCGTCTGGCAAGGGCTTATAATCTGACAGTACAGCCGAGTGGCCGTACCTTATCCGGTGGTCTGGATCCGGCAGCTCTTTATATGCCAAAGCGTTTCTTTGGTGCTGCCCGTAATATGAGAGAGGGTGGAAGTCTCACGATCCTTGCAACGGCATTGGTTGATACCGGAAGTAAAATGGATGATGTGGTATTTGAGGAGTTTAAGGGAACCGGTAATATGGAAATGGTTCTGGACAGAAGCCTGTCTGAGAAACGTCTGTTCCCGGCGATCGATCTGCCGAGATCAAGCACCCGCCGGGATGACCTGCTTCTGGAACCGGAGGAGCTGGAGGCCAATTTCCTGATCCGTAAAGCCTTTGGAGGAAATAAGTCGGAGGAAGCGGTAGAGAATATTATTTCCATGTTCCGAAAGACAAAGGACAATAAAGAACTGATCCAGCTAGTAAAAAAAGTAAAAATTGTCTAAGAAAAGTGCTTGCATTTGAAATGACGCTATGATATACTGAGTAAGTTGTGTGTAAGTAATAGGTTATCCCTGTCAGGATAACGAAAGGAGGTTACTAACATCATGAGAGAAGGAATTCATCCTAATTATTATCAGGCAAAGGTTGTCTGCAACTGTGGAAATGAGTTTGTAACAGGTTCTACAAAGGAAGAGATCCATGTAGAAATCTGCTCTAAATGCCATTCATTCTACACCGGACAGCAGAAGGCTGTTAAAGCTCGTGGTGCGATTGATAAATTCAATCGTCGTTATGGCATTAACGCAAACTAGCGGGATATTTGGCCGGGGAGGCCGGTCTTTCAAATGGTCACAGTACCTTTGTGGTATTGTGACCATTTGTGTTAATTAATAATTTGGTTACGGTGTAACCTATGATTTAGTGGTTAGGAAGGAACGATACGATGAAATCATCAGGAATTGGCGGGCAGGCAGTACTCGAGGGAGTTATGATGCGTAACCGCGACAGATACGCAGTCGCTGTCAGAAAGTCCGATGGAGAAATTTCTGTTAATAACTGGAACACGGGGAGCGTACGGGACAAGCATATCCTGCTTCGTCTGCCGGTCGTTCGCGGTGTTGTGGCATTTATAGAGTCATTGATACTGGGAATTAAGACACTGACCTATTCCTCGAGCTTTATTGAGGAGGATGAGGAGCAGTCCGAAAAAGTGGAAGTGGCGGAGGTATCCACGCGGAAGGAAATGCTGGAAAATATTCTGATCGTGGCATTGTCGATTTTGCTGGCGGTTGGTTTTTTTATGATACTTCCTTTTGCTATGTCGAAGCTGTTTCAGAGCAGGGTACATTCTCAAATGATACTTACTGTCATTGAGGCAGTTTTAAAGATATTATTATTTCTGGGATATGTTGTGGCAATTTCCTTTTTGAGTGATATCAAACGGACGCTTATGTATCACGGAGCGGAACATAAGACCATCAATTGTGTGGAGAATGGTCTGGATCTGACGGTGGAAAATGTGAAAAAGCAGTCCCGTTTTCATAGAAGATGTGGAACGAGCTTTCTGCTGGTTGTTATGCTTGTGAGTATCATTTTCTTTTTCTTTATTCAGATAGATAATCTCTGGCTTCAGATGCTTTACCGGGTTCTGTTGATCCCGGTTGTAGCCGGTGTGTCCTTTGAATTGATCCAGTTTGTAGGTAATTCGGACAATAAGCTGGTATTATGGATCAGCAAGCCGGGACTTTGGCTGCAGAGGTTGACTACACGGGAGCCGGATGATGGCATGATCGAGGTGGCTATCGCATCCGTGGAGGCGGTTTTCGACTGGAGAGCATATCAGGCGGAGCTGCAGAAGGAAATGGCGCACCGCAGCCGGAGAAAGAAAAAGGCAGAGAAGAGAAAGAAGGAGCTGGCGAAAGAGAAAGAAGAAGCAGCTTTTGCTGATGAGGATACAGAAACATATGATGAGACCGGGATTTTCACTGGAAAACCGGAGGAAACCGATGAGACTGTCTGGAGCCGCAGTGGAGCCACAGTGATGGAGAAGCCGGAGACGGAAAATAAGAAAGCCGTGGAATCTCTGTCAAATGAGGAGAAAACAAAAGAGGATCAGAAAGAGCCGGAGACAGACAGGGAAGAAGCCGTGGAATCTCTGCCAAAGAGGGAGAAAAAGAAAACGGCTCGGAAAAAACCAGAAGTAAACTGGGAAGCGGTGAAAGAGGCAGCGGAAGAAGATGTAAAAGAACATGTGTCCGAAAAAGAGGACATAATACCGGAAAACAATTCGGAAAAGCCTGCTGTGGAGGTGCCGGAGGACAACAAAAAAACAGAGAAGGCTGCCAAAGAGCAGACAAGAGCCGGCAGAAAGCCGCAAAAAACAGACAACCGGACAGAGAAACAGTGCGGAAACACGGAGAAAGCTGCAGATGCGCAGGATAATACCTCAGAGGTCAGAAGAAGGCGGAGCAGCGTAAGCCGCAAACAGGAGAAGAAATCAGGCGGTGTTGCCGGAATCCTTGACCGGCTTCCGAAGTCAAAGAAACGGCGGGAGCTGGAGGCGCGCGAGGAGAGATACCGGAACCGTGCAGCGGAGCGTATGCGTCAGATCAAGGAGCAGGAGGCCAGAGAGGCTGCCCATGAGAGAGCTTATCAGGAAGCAAAGAAGCGCAGGGCTGAGCGTCTTGCAGCCACACAGGAGCTTCCGAAGCTGGATGAGGGAAGGATAGCGGCACCGAAGGTGACAATAGAGCAGGAAGCAGATGAGTTAAAGAGTCTGGATCGTTTCTTTGATGATAAGAAGAATTAGCGGCCGGTGTCATAAACGAAATTTGCGGAGATAAGGACAGGAGGTTGTAAATGACCTGGAGAGAGCTTCTTACAGAGGGAAAAAGGACTCTGGCAGCCTGTGGGATTGAGGATGCGGAGCTTGATGCCTGGATTTTGCTGGAATATATCAGTCATATGGACAGGGCGGGCTTTTTTCTGCGGCAGCAGGAGGAAGCCTCGCAGGAGGATGCCCGGCAGTATCGCGGTCTGATCCGTCAGCGGGGCAGTCATATTCCGGTTCAGCATCTGACCGGCACGCAGGAGTTTATGGGACTGGGATTTATTGTATCTCCGGATGTATTGGTGCCGAGGCAGGATACAGAGCTTCTGGTGGAAAAACTGCTCCCGCTGTCTGACGGGAAGAAAGTGCTGGATGTCTGTACCGGGTCCGGGTGCATTGCCGTATCGCTGGCAAAGCTTGGTACACCGGAGCTTGTGGATGCTACAGATCTTTCGGAAAAAGCCCTTACGATTGCAGGGAAGAATGCACAGAGGCTGGAGGCAGATATTACATTTTATCAGGGAGATCTGCTGGAAAATATATCCGGAAAGTATGATATTATTGTATCCAATCCACCCTATATTGCCTCAGAGGTGGTACGTGGCCTGATGCCGGAGGTGAAGGATCACGAACCGAGGATGGCGTTAGACGGTGGCGAGGATGGCCTGGAGCTGTACCGGCGTCTGCTGGAGCAGGTGCCGCCGCATCTGGAAGCCGGTGGGATCCTTGCTGTGGAGATCGGGTATGATCAGGGAAAGGCTGTGACGTCGTTATTTAAGGAACATGGCTTTGAGCAAATAGAATGCTGTCAGGATCTTTGTGGAAACGACAGGGTTGTGACAGGCATCAGAAAAGGATAAAGTCTGAGGAGAATTGTAGTAAACCCCGGAGCTTATACTATTGTGAAGGGGATGATC
>CAKRHL010000022.1 GCA_934338765.1 uncultured Lachnospiraceae bacterium
GTGTATCCCGACAAATGTTGCGCAATGATCTCTGCCTGATTATAGCCCCTTTTTCTTCTTCGGGTCCGATGCACCGGAACCGGTATCAGCATCTTGGCCCCCACCTGTCTGATCCAGTCCCCGTACTGCCTGTAAAGCTCCTGCGCATACACTCTTCCATACTCTCTGCGTCCGCTGTACTTAAACCTTGCAATAGACTCCTGCATCAGGCTGTCATAAAGCATCAGCGCATTCCCCTGCAAAAAGGAATGAGATTTCCCCTTGCAGTCACTGCAGAACTCTTCCTCATCTGACAACGGTTTCCCGCAGCAGCAACATTTTGGTTCCCTGATATATTCTACATGGGTAGAGCATTTTCCACAGATTCCTTCTGACCCTGCCACAAGCACCCGATCGCAAACCGGACATCTGGGCGGATAAAAAAAATCAAGTACACGATCACGAAAGCATTTCTGCATCCGCCACCTCCAATTCCTGTATCCGCTGACAAAGACTGGAATATCTCTTTTTTTCATTGATGTTCCGGATCATCCGATTCACCATCTGCCGGCTACCAACGATAGTTACACATTTTTTTGCACGGGTAACAGCGGTGTAAAGAAGGTTTCTGTTAAAGAGCATCCTCGGACCACTCAGCAAAGGAAGTATCACTGCCGGATACTCACTTCCCTGGGATTTATGTATCGTAATCGCATACGCCAGCTCCAGCTCCTCCATATCACTAAAATCATACTCCGCAATCTTCCCCTCTTCAAACTCTACGGTAACCGTTTCTGTCAGACTCGAAATGGTACGTATCACGCCGCTGTCTCCGTTAAATACGCCTTCTCCCTCCTCATAGGTGTCTCCAAACGCATTGACCTTTTTCCATTTGAGCTGATAATTATTTTTAATCTGCATCACCTTATCCCGCTCCCTGAATAGCACACCATGAAACTCTCTTTCCACCTTATCCGGCATGGAAGGATTTAAATACTTCTGCAAAAGCTCGTTAAGATTTAATATGCCAAGCTCTCCTTTGCGCATAGGTGCCAGGACCTGAATATCATAAGGAGACGCATTAACATAGGGCGGCAGCTTCTGGACAATAAGCTGGATCACCACATTGATGATATCCTGCGGCTGATTTCTTTCCAAACAGAAAAAATCCCTGCTTTCCTTGCGAAGTTCCACCGGTTCTCCGCGATTGATCCGGTGTGCATTTAATATAATATCACTCTCCGCCGCCTGGCGAAATACCTTCTCCAGCTTAACCACATGGCAAAATCTGGATTGAATAATATCTTTTAACACATTACCGGGTCCTACCGACGGAAGTTGATTGGCATCTCCCACCATGATAAGTCTTGTCCCCGGAACCAATGCATCCAAAAGAGCATGCAGAAGATAAATGTCCACCATGGACATTTCATCAACGATCACCACATCAGCCTCTAATGGCTGTAGTTTATTTCTTTCAAAATGCATTCCGCTTCCGCCATCCCCCTCTGCCGAACCGTTCATTTCCAGCAGACGGTGAACCGTCTGAGCCTCATATCCGGTGGTCTCCGACATTCTCTTGGCTGCTCTGCCTGTCGGTGCTGCCAAGAGAATATCCATGCCCTCTTCCTCAAACATGCGCACGATCGTATTGATCGTAGTGGTTTTTCCGGTTCCGGGACCTCCCATGATAACCATCACGCCGTTGCAGGCTGCCTGAAATACAGCTTTTTTCTGCATTTCATCCAGTTGAATCTTTTCTTCATGCTCAATGATCTTAATCTTTTTTTCCAATTCCTTTTCTTTTATCCCGAAGTCAAGATTCAGATCCAAAAGCATTCTCGCACAATTCATTTCCATATAATAAAGTCTGCCATGATACAGACACCTCTGTCCATCCATATCCTTACAGACGATCTGTTTATTCATACAAAGCTCATCCACATGGCAATCCACCAATGCCGGATCAAGCCCCAGAAGCTGTGCCGTCACATCTACCAGCTCCCTCTGTGGAAGATAACAATGTCCCTGTGCCGTGGACTGCTGCAGACAATATATAATACCTGCCTGGATCCGGAAGTCGGAATCCTGATAAAAACCGGCCTGTCTCGCAATCTCATCTGCGATCTTAAACCCAACTCCGGTGATATCCTCCGCAAGCTTATAGGGATTGGTGCGAAGCACCTCATACATCTCCTGTCCATATTGGCGATAGATCTTGACAGCAAGATTCATACTGATCCCATAATCCTGCAGAAAGATCATCGCCTCCCTCATCTCCCTCTTTTCATTAAACTGATTGGCAGCCTGGATCGCCAGCTTCATGCTGATTCCCTTTACCTCTGCCAGCCGCTCCGGTTCCTCCTCAAATATGCGAAATGTATCTTCCTTAAATTTTTTCACGATCCGCGCAGCCAAAGCCGGCCCGATTCCCTTGATTGCCCCGGAACCCAGATATTTCTCAATCGCCATGGAATCTTTCGGCTGTTTTTCCTCATAAGAAGACACCTTGATCTGCTCTCCGTATTCTTTATGAAAAACTCTTTCCCCACGGACCACCAGATACTGTCCCTCCGCCACATAAGAAAAACAACCTACACAGCATATCTCATCATCCCAGTCCGGATGCGATAAATGCAGTACAGTGTATCCGTTTTCTTCATTGCGAAAAACAATATTTTCTACATATCCTTCCAGTTCTTCCATTTTATCTATATATTCCTTTCTCATCCGGCAAAAACCGGTGTTATATCCATGATCTCCATTATATTGTGAGCATTTTCCTATATACTAAAATAGCCACTGCAATATGACATGTGTCCCAAATTCAGGATACATATCACAGTAACAGCGGCCCGTTTATTATTTGATATGTTTATAATTTATACTGTGTTTTTAAATTATCATACAACTGTTGTGCCAGACCAATCTGACCACTTTCTGTAATGGAAGATGCAAGCTGTTCATTACGCATATCCGCAAACATCTTGGTATATTCTCCCTGTTCATCTTCATTTTCTGTAGTTTTCTTGGCTTCCTCGATCATCTTTTGTACAAAATATGTCTCGAAGCTTTTGCAGGCTTCCATCAACTCCTCATCAGAAGAATCCCTGCCAACACTACTGATCTTGTCTGAAGCGGAACCTGCCGACACACTGCTAAGCTGTGAAGAATAGCTGTCATACAGGGATGACACATCCAAAACTGAACTCATAGAATCCTCTCCTTCCTTATCTCACGATCCCCGTCAATAATTATTATGAGCGGAGATTGTTGGCCTGCTGGAGCATCTCATCCGATGCTGTGATTGCCTTGGAATTCATCTCATATGCACGCTGTGTCACGATCATGTCTACCATCTCATCAACGGCCTGTACATTGGATGCCTCTAAATATCCATTTTTGACAATACTTCTCTTTAAAGCAGCATCTGATCCCTCAATACGGGCATCACCGGAAGCATCTGTGGCCACATAATAACTGTCGCCAATCTTTTCCAGACCATTTGTATTGTTGAACTGCGCCATACCTATATTGATCCCCAGAGGGAGCGCATTGCCATCATCCCCGACATAACCGATCCCGCCATAATTGTCAAAACGAAGCTTGGAGGTATCCACATCCGCATCAAAGCTGATCTCCTTGCCGGTAGAATCCAACACCGCATATCCTTCCTGTGTCGTCAGTGACCAGCCTCCCGAAGTATTCTTGGACAGATTGAAATGACCGTTTCGGGTATAGCACTGTGTGCCATCCGGCTTCTGGATCATAAACAATCCCTCGCCCTCTACCGCAAAGTCATACGCCGCATTGGTCGTGCTAAAGGATCCCTGTGTAAACTGAGTGGCAATGGAACCAACCTTTACACCAAGTCCAACCTGTGCACCGATGGGTTTTTGATTGCCCTCTGAATCTGTCGTCTTTTTCTGTATATTTTGATATAAAAGTGTCTGAAAACGTGCTGTTTCCTTTTTGTAGCCTGTCGTATTAATATTGGACAGATTGTTGGACAATGTGTCCATGCTGGTCTGCTGGGCTTTCATACCGGAAGCAGCCGTCCAAAGAGCTCTCATCATAATTTATTCACACCTTTCTATCCAACTTTACCAACATCATTTGCAGAACGATTCAGCAAGCTGTCCTGTGTCTGGATCATCTTCTGTCCTGCTTCATACGCTCTGGTGATCGTGATCATATCTACCATCTGGTCGATCACATTGACATTAGACTGCTCTGTATATCCCTGCTGCAGGGAATAATCTCCGTCTACAGCCGTAGCGCCATCAACCGTCTCCCAGAAATTATCTCCGTATTGTTTGAGATAATTGTAGTCTTCAAAATCCGTGATCTTGATCGTGTCCACATAAACATCATCTGCATAAACGGCACCGTCCTGATCGATCACGATCCTTGCCGCATCTGTAGGGACCTGAAGATCTCCGCCCTCTCCCTGCAGATGATTGCCATCGCTGTCGACAATAAAACCGTCCCTTGTAGCGGTAAAACAACCGTTTCTGGTATAATAGGTTTTATCCTCGCCCTTTGCATTGGTTACGCGAACCGTAAAAAAGCCTTTTCCCTGAATCGCAATATCATATGTATTCTCTGTCTGCCGCAAAGACCCCTGATCCCAATTGGTATATGTCTCTCCAATCTTTACACCAAGGCTCATATTTCCGATGGGTTCATCCACGAATCCATTGGAACGATCCCTGATCTTATATGTCAGCATTTCTTTGAATGCCTGACTGGTCACCTGCTCCTCCTTATAACCGATCGTTGCGGAATTTGCAAGGTTGTTCGAGATAATATCCAGTCTTTTCTGCTCATTATACATACCTGTATATGCAGTATACAAACCTCTTGTCATGGGATTCCTCCTTCTTACAAGCTTTACGGAAAACTTCAACTGACCGGATCAAAATCCAGTCAGTCTCTCTTAAATAGATATCGGCTGATCACCGGATCAGCTTAAGCCTCATCATGCTTTCCACTTAAAAACTCTACAAACTGGCCGGTACCGATTGCTACCGCTGTCATGGGATCCTCTGCTGTCATAGTTGTAATACCTGTTTTCTCCTCGATCAGCTCCTCCAAACCGTAAAGAAGGCTTCCACCTCCAGTCAGCACGATTCCACGGTCAGATACATCTGCTGCAAGCTCCGGTGGTGTCTTCTCCAGAACGCTGTGAACAGCTTCCACGATCTGGGATGTGATCTCCTTTAATGCATCCATGGTCTCATCCGATGTCACAGTGATTGTCTTTGGCAGACCGGTCACGAGGTTACGTCCGCGAACATCCATGGAAACAACCTCCGGACGTTTATATGCAGATCCGATCTGAATCTTGATATCCTCTGCTGTACGCTCACCGATCAGAAGATTGTGTGTCTTACGCATATAACGAACGATCGCCTCATCAAAATCATCACCGGCAACCTTAATGGAAGTGCTGACAACAGTACCTCCCAGAGAGATTACCGCAATATCAGCAGTACCGCCACCGATATCCACGATCATGTTACCACATGGTCTGGAAATATCGATCCCTGCACCGATAGCTGCTGCGATCGGCTCCTCGATGATAGCCACCTCACGGGCACCTGCCTCATAAGTAGCATCCTCTACCGCTTTCTTCTCTACCTCTGTAACACCACTTGGCACACAGACACTGATACGCGGTTTTCTGAAACGTGTCTTTCCGCATGCCTTCTGAATAAAGTAACGCAACATCTTCTCCGTTACGGTATAGTCAGAAATAACACCCTGGCGCAATGGTCTGACTGCCACGATATTCCCCGGAGTACGTCCCAGCATCAGACGTGCATCCTCTCCGATCGCCTTGATCTTATTGGTGTCGCGATCAAATGCTACAACTGACGGCTCTCTTAAAACGACACCCTTTCCCTTTATATATACAAGTACATTGGCTGTACCAAGATCAATTCCAATATCACTACCAACCATTTGTTTTCTCCTTTCCTTACATCCTATTTCTCTATTTTTTCCGTTTTGTAACAAAAATAAACGTATTCTATGCTATTATATACCATTTTTCAGATAATTCAAAGACTATTTTCATTTTCTACCAATTTTTCATAAAAAAGTTATAATTATTCATTGATTCCCGTCAATATGTATATTACACTTAACTCATATTGAATCATTTTGGGAGGAATATCATGAAATCATCCACAATCCGTTTCCGTCATGAGGAACGTATCATCAGCCGTTTTTGCGCACTTCGAGCCTCCAGATACATGATCTGTATCCTGCTTTTCCCTCTGTATTTTATCCACTATCCGGCCGCTCTCTATCCCCTTGCCGCCCTTCTGGTGCTTCCTCCTTTCCTGAATCTTATCCGGGAGACCTCCCAGCCTCAGAAAAATGAAGCTGCCCAAAAACAATCTTCTATCCCTCAGATCATGGAACAATATCATTTCAGCTATACTAAATACAAAACAGAACGCCTTTGTTTTATTCTGGGACTGTTTCTCCTGGCTGTATGGCAATGGATCCAGCCCGACGAATACTGGTATGATCTTCCTCTTGGCAAGGTACCCCTGGTACTCCTGATCTTTTATTATGTATCACAGACCGTTCTTTCCTTTTGTTACCGCCTTTCCATCCAAAAAACACTGCGGGAATAAGCTTCTCCCGATAAAAATGTCTGTACAAAAAAACTCCGTCCTCTTCCGAGAACGGTGTCTGTGATTTATTTTATGCAATAATCTATTTATGTATGATCCCATATCATGTCTCTCAGATTCTAAAGTAACGAAGCAGGCTTCCTGCTCTGCTCCTGAAAATACTGATATATCTCCTGCACCGTCCGGTAAGTCAGACTCGAGGTATCCTCCGTCTGCGCTGCCTCCTCCAATACAGAAGCCATGGAATCCGCCATTTGGGAAGCCTCTGTGGTCTGTGCAGTCAGATATGACTGTAAAATCCCCGCAAAGCCGGATATCCCCTGAGATAATCCCAGCAGACTGTCATCACTCCCGGAAGTTCCGGACAACCCGGACAGGGAATCCAGCCCCTGCACACCATTCAGCGAAGACAAGCTATATCCCAATCCGGAACCGATCGCATTCATAATCCCCGAAGAATCTGATGAATCGTCACTGTTGCCGGATATCGCATTGAACATCGTACTCATGGAGTTATGATCGATCAGATACTGGTAATACAGATCTCTTGACAAATCGGACAATGAAGATACAGATGAAATATCTGACATAAATAACTCCTTTCCGGTACAAACTCTTTTGACCTGAACTAATATCGCAGATTGCTCCATTGCCATCTGCTTTCGTTCCTTTTATCATACCATTTTCTCTATCTACAGTCAACTATGGTATACTGCAGCTCCTGATATCTCTCATTGATCTTCGGAATGTAAATAATATCCATAAAGCAGCCGGTGGCACGACCGTCCACCAGATCCTGCCACATCTGCTCCGAATATTTTCTACAGATCTCCCTTTTCATGCACTGATCTATCTGAAAATCCACCAGGTTATAGCGTCTCCCCTGATCAAGAGCCATAAAACTTCCTACCTGACCCTCTTTTCCCCGGATCTTTACAGACAAAAACTCCAGCCCCCGTCTGGCAAAAAGAGCACCTTCATTTTTTTCTCCCACCGGCTGCAGGTAATGTAACTCCCGCACCAGATCTCCGCTGATCTGTGCCAATGCCACCTCACGATCTATGGTTATCTTTTCCACCAGATCCTTTTGGGTAAGAGTACATCTCTGATTCAGGGTATCTCTCAAAATGTCAAGTCTGTTTTCCTCCAGTGAAAACCCTGCAGCCATAGCATGACCTCCGTATTCCAGCAGGAGCTCTCCACAGGCATTCAGCTCCTGCTGCATATGGTATCCCGGTATGGAACGTCCTGACCCCTTCAGATGATCTCCTGATCTGGTGAGTATCATAGTAGGACGGTAATATTTTTCTTTGATCCTGCCTGCCACGATTCCCGCCACGCTTTCGGGACACTGCTCCACAAAAACCACCAGAACATTCTGACTCAGATATCCTTCCTCCTCAATCTGCTTCTCTGCCAGTTCGGTAGACCTTGCCGTAATGTCTTTCCGGCTCTCATTCAGTGCGATCAGCTCTGCCGCAAGCTTGTCTGCCTTTTCCTGATCTGCTGCAAGCATCAATTCTACCCCTGTAGAGGCATCCTCCAGCCTGCCTGCAGCATTAATAGACGGACCGATCCGGAAACCAATACAGCCGGAATCCACCGCCCGGTTCAGATCAAGCTGACGGATCAGAGAAGCCAGCCCCTTGTTGGTGCTATGCTGCAAAAACTTCAGTCCACAGCTGACGATCGTTCTGTTTTCCTGTTGGAGAGGAACCACATCACAAACTGTTGCCACTGCCGCCATGGATAAAAGCTCATTCAAAAACGTCTCTTCTTCCCTGTCCCGATAGAGTTCTGCGATCAGCCGGTATACCAGGCCTGCACCACACATTTCTCTCCATGGATATATGCTGTCTTTCCTCTTGGGATCCACCACGGCATCCGCCGGAGGAATCATCTCCTCTCCCGTCTCATTATCCAAAGGAACGTCATGATGGTCTGTCACGATCATGGTCATCCCAAGCTCCTTCGCACGGACCACAGCATCCCATGCAGAAATACCATTGTCACAGGTAATGATCGTATCCACACCCTTTTCATAAGCCTGTTCTACCATGTAACCGCGCAGGCCATAGCCATCCCTCTGCCGGTGAGGTACACGCCAGCTCACATCTGCTCCAAGCCCTCTGAGCCCCAGCACCAGGATTGCCGTTGACATTACACCATCCACGTCATAATCCCCGATCACTTGTATTTTTCGGTGACCCTGTATCTTTTCTCTTATGATATCCAGTGCCTGATCCAGATCATAGATGTCATGAGCACTATGTAACTTATCCATAGACGGATACAGATAATCATCCATGGCAGCCCAGTCATAAAGACCTCTCTTTACCAGCACCTCCGCTAAAATTTCCGATATATGATATCTTTCTGCAATCCTTCCCAGATCTGCGGGATTCTTTTTTATCATCCATTGTTTCATTTGTCTAACGTCCCTCTCTTTGTTATAATGAATTTATCACAATCGGCTATCGCTGTAAAGCAGCTCACAAATTCGTAACAAAACAAGAGATAGCGTGAGAAAGGAATGAAAGATAACTATGAAATGGATTCAATATAAGGTGTTTACAACCACCGATGCCGCTGAGGTCATCGGCGAGCTTCTTTATGAACTCGGCATACAGGGGTTTGAAATTTCGGACCATGTCCCTCTGACCCCGGAGGAGGAAAAGCAGATGTATACGGATATCCCGGCAGATGTGGGACCGGATGACGGTAAATCCGTCCTGACCTTCTACACAGAGGGAGAAAATGATCCGCAGGAACGGGAATTTTACAGCACCGGTTCTTCCCTGCGGGATGCCGATTTTACCCCGGCACCGGCAGAACAAAGTCCGGAAGAACTGATTCGGGCTCTCCGCGGGAAGATCAAAGAAATGCAGCAGTTTGTTCCATTTCCGGATCCGGAAATCTCCTATTCCGTTCAGGACGATTCCCAGTGGAAGGATAAATGGAAAGACAGCTTTCATCCATTCCGGGTATCGGATGATCTGATCGTCACTCCCGTCTGGGAAGCGCATCCCGATATCGCCACCGAGAAGGATACTCTCCTTCTGATCGAGCCGGGTTCTGCTTTCGGCACCGGTACCCATGAAACCACACGTCTCTGTATGACCTCCCTGAGGAAATATATTACAACCGAAACAACCATACTGGATGCCGGTTGCGGAAGCGGTATTCTTGCGATTGCAGCACTCCTCTACGGAGCCAAAAATGCATTTTGTCTGGATATTGATCCGTCTGCCGTTACCGGCACACTGGAGAATGCAGAACGGAATCACATTGGAAGCGACCGCATCCGGGCCATTCATGGCAATATTCTTGAGGACAGCACCTCGATCAAGGCAGCCTGCCCGGAGCCTTTTGATGTTGTGGTTGCAAATATTCTTGCCGATGTGATCATCCCTCTTGCGGGTATGATCCGTCCCTTCCTCAAATCCGACGGCGTATTTATCTCCTCGGGCATTCTCGCCAGCCGTGGGGACGATGTCCGCAAAGCACTGACAGATAATGATTTCACGATCATCGAGGAAAATACTTTGGGAGAGTGGATTTCCTTTGTAGCAAGACCTTAAGTCAGCATAAAAGCATTATAAGCATTTCCTATATATATAAACAGCCCGAAATTACTGTGAAATCATAATTTCGGGCTGTTCCTGTATTTTATCTTATTATAAAAATAAGGTGTCACTGTTACGTGACACCTTATAATTTTATCTAGTATACATTGACATCTGTCAAACAATCTTATACATTCTTCTTGCCAAGTTTTCTTTTCATTGTATACCACAGCGTACCTGTAATACATACGGAAGAATATGCACCACAGATAATACCTGCCATCAGAGGGATCGCGAAATCCTTTACAGAATCTACACCGAGAATACCCAGCATAAATACCATGATGAAGGTGGTGATAGAAGTATTGATACTTCTAGTCAATGTCTGTGTGATACTGTCATCCACGATCTGATCCAGAACGGAAGAATCCTTACGTCCGTTCAGATTCTCACGGATACGGTCAAAGATTACGATAGTTGCATTGATGGAATAACCAACAATGGTAAGCATACATGCGATAAATGTATTACCTACGGAAATCTTGGAAACCGCATATACAAGAAGCACGATCGCACAGTCATGAAGTAATGCCAATACAGCACTGCTGGCAAAGATGACATCCTTGAACCGGAACCAGATATAGATCAGCATACAGATGGACGCAATGATCACGGATACAATTGCGTTTGTCTTCATCTCATCCGATACAGCTGCACTGATACTGTCGTACTGGATGTTCTTTTCCTGCACCTTAAACTTATCTACTAACTGATTGGTCAGATCTGCTCTCTGATCATCGTTAAGCTCTACCGTCTTAACCGACAGGGTATTGCTTCCTGCCACATCAGAAATAATAACATCATTGGATCCACTTGTCTTGCTGAAGATACTCTCTACCTGCTTCTTCAGATCATCATCAATCTTTTCTCCACTGTCAAAGGTAACATTGTAAGTAGTACCGCCCAGGAAATCAAGACCATAATTTAAAATATGACCGATTCTTCCAGTCTTATTGACAACCAGCATAACGATACATGCCAGGATCAATACACCGGAAAGTGCAAAGAACTTCATTCTGTTGGCAACAAACGGGATACGCTTTCTCGCACCCTCAACACCAAAATATTTCACATCATCAATGCCAAGAACATACATTGCCTGAAGAAGAAGCTTTGTGATAACAAGGGCAGTAAACATAGACAGGATAATACCGATTGCCAATGTGGTTGCAAATCCCTTGATCGTACCGGATCCCTTCAGATAAAGCACGAATGCTGCGATCAATGTGGTTACGTTACCATCCACGATAGCAGACAATGCCTTATCAAAACCAAGCTTGATACTCGTCTGTACCGACTTGCCCTTGGCAAGCTCCTCCTTGATACGGGTGAATATGATAACATTGGCATCCACTGCCATACCAATATTCAAAATGATACCTGCAACACCGGGAAGTGTCAGGGTAACATTCAATCCGTTTAATACTACAAGCATCAGCACAAGATAGAACAACAGTGCAACAGATGCTGCAAGACCCGGCAGTCTGTAGAACACTACCATGAACAGTACCACCAGACCAAATCCGATTGCACCTGCCATAAGACTTGTCTTGATCGCATCAAGACCAAGCTGTGCTCCGACTACCTGAGACTGTGCCTCCTTCAGCTCCAGAGGAAGTGCACCGATACGGATACCTGCTGCCAGCTCCTCTGCGTCAGCAAATGTCTTAAAGCTTCCGGAAATCTGAGCCTTACCATTGAGGATCTCACTCTGGACTGCCGGAGAAGAAAGCTCCTTGCCATCATAAATAATATAAATTCTCTTCTTGGATGGAGCTGCTGCCTGTGTGGCTGCTCCAAATTTCTTGGTTCCCTTTTTGTTGAAGGTGATATCAACGACATTCTCTTTGTTCTTTGTCGTCTCATCCTGAATGGTATTTGCCTCGGCATTCTTTACCTCAGAACCGGAACAGATGACTTTACTCTTGTCATATGTAACGGTACCATCCTTCTTCACGGTAACATCATCCTCTGCCACGAAGTCAAGAGAACCCTCTTTACCAAGACTCTTTAATACTTCCTCTGCGTCAGCAACACCTGGGATATCTACCTCAATACGCTTATCTCCCTGCTGTACAACAGAGGACTCTGTACTGTATACCTCGGCACGCTGCTGCATCTTCTGGATCGTATCCTTCATCTCTGTGTCTGTCGGATTATCCTTGACAGCCTCATACGTGATACTGACACCACCGGCCAGATCCAGTCCCAATCTGATGTTCTGGGCACTTCCCTTATGGGCGGCTCCCAGTCCAACCAGAGTCGTGTAACCACAAAATGCGATTGCTGCTATAATCACGATTATAGTAAGCAATCCTTTCCTTTTGTTCTTCATTGCTACATATCTCCTTTAAATAACTCTTTTTCGCAGATATTCTTATGCTTTTGTTCCGCACACGCATAAAAAACCACGTTAAAGATTATTATAGCATAGGCAACAAAAGATTGGCAAGAGATTCCTTACATTTCTCTAAGCTTGTTCCCCTAAGCCATCTCATCTCCCACTGAAATAAACTTTTCCGCCCTTAGCATCAATACCTTTATAGTAGAACAGTTCCTCCACTGTCACAAGCTGGAATCCTTTTTTGCGCAGCTTTGGCACCAGTTTTTCTACGGCTGCTGCCGTGCTGGGATACAGATCATGCATCAACACAATGTCACCATCCTTGATGTTCTTGCAGCGGCTTAACACTTTATCTCTGTTTCTGCTCGACCAATCCTCTGTATCCACGCTCCAGTAGATCATCGGGATCTGAATGGTCTGTCGCATCTTATCATTGACATTGCCATAAGGCGGACGAAGCATCGTCGGGTTCTCCCCGTTTATCTTTTTCATGACACGAAAAGCCCTTTTTAATTCACGGCGCATCTGCCTCTTTTTCATTTTACTGAGATCCCCGTGATCAAAAGTATGGGTTGCAATCTGATTTCCCTTCTGAAAAGCATTTTTCATGGTATCTGCATATCGTTCCACACGATTACCAACCACAAAAAAAGTAGCTCTGGAATCATGCTTTGCCAAAACCCTGACAATACGATTCGTTACACGGTCATAAGGACCGTCATCAAAAGTCAGTGCCACCATCGGTTTATCCGGATCCAGATTTTTGCGGATATGCTCTACCGAAACCTTTTCTTCCGATGGTTTCTTCGTTTCCAACGGCTTTTCTGCCTTTTTGCTTTTTTCCTTCTGATCCACGGAAGCTTCTGTCTTTAGCTGCGTTTTATCCTGTTCCCCCTGACGGTTCAGCCGCACAAGCTGTACTGCCATTGCAATGATCACAATTCCAAGAACCACAGCTGCACTCATCATGATCCACAACGAACGGGAATCCCCCCGTTCTCTTCTGTCTTTCCCTTTTCTTCCTCTGCTCATTTTCCACTCACCTTTTCTTCCTTATTCACTTGTGATCCACCTGTGCATTTCACAAGCACTTTCCCCTCTTTTTTCGCACTCCGATTATCATAACATAACTGTTTTTTTTATCATCACACAATGATTACTTTTGTATTAAATAACTATTAACTCTCTAATAAATTTCATATGTTTTTATGGTCTGCCGATGCGAGCATTCCACCGATCATGCCTGCAACAACACAGATCATACCACTGCCGACTGTCTGGAAATTCATTGTTATCCCCTGATGATAAATGATATTTCCCACCAGTAAAAGGAGCAGAAAATAACCAAAGCCCATGAAGGCCCCCCAGAGAAATTTCTGTTTTCCCTTCATCTGTCCAATACAAAATCCTCCCATAAGGGATGACAGCACATAAGCTGCGATCACACCTCCACTGACAAAGTCTTTATTCATATGCCCCTTCAGCATGACCACAGAAATAAATGCCAGGATTGCCGCAGAGACCACAATCATTCCCATCAGTATCAGAAGAAATCCTACTACATTTTTACTTTTCATTACAAAAATCTCCCATTCCGTAAGCAGTATTCCTTATATCCGCTACGAAATCATGTTTTATTATCAATTGTATGCCAATTTGTGTTAAACTATTCAGCAGAACAAACGCTAGGAGGGATTCTCATGACAGATCACATTGATCTTCATACACATTCAAACGCTTCTGACGGCACATGCACCCCCACGGAAGTGGTACAGCGCGCCGCACAGAAGGGACTTCGTGCCATGGCATTAACCGACCACGATACCGTATCCGGCGTGGAGGAAGCCATGAACGCCACCACTGCACTTTCTCTGCCGATTCAGGTGATTCCCGGCACAGAGCTTTCCGTAGCATACAAAAAACAGGATATCCATATCGTCGGTCTTTTTGTGGATCACCGCAACAAAGCCTTTCAGGATATGACGCAGCTTCTGATCCGCCGCCGTCTGGAGCGTAACGAGGAAATGATACGCCGCTTCAACACCAACGGCATCCCTGTCACCTATGAGGAACTTACACAGGGGAATCCCAATGCCGTGATCACCAGAGCACATTTTGCCAGATATCTTGTGGAGCATCAGATCGTCAAGATACCAAATGAAGCCTTCAAAAAATATCTTGATCCCGGTTGTCCCTACTTTATCCCACGGGAATATATCCAGCCGGAGGACGGGATTGAGATCATCCGAAAAGCCGGTGGTGTCCCGATCCTGGCACATCCACTCCACTACAAGCTGCCCCAAAAGGAGCTGGAGGCATTGATCGTCCGTCTCAAGGATGCCGGTCTTATGGGAATCGAGGTAAAATATTCCAACCATACCCTGCAGGATGAATATTATGCCGGTCAGCTTGCTTCCCGTTTCCACCTGCTGGCAAGCGGCGGTTCTGATTTCCACGGAGCCAACAAACCGGCCATTGATATCGGTACCGGGCGTGGAAATCTCGCTGTGCCATATGAATATCTTGAAAATCTTGCAGCGGCCGTGGACTATCCTTTATC
The DNA here is from genome assembly GCA_934338765.1 of uncultured Lachnospiraceae bacterium. Taxonomy (GTDB): domain Bacteria; phylum Bacillota; class Clostridia; order Lachnospirales; family Lachnospiraceae; genus Jutongia. Next base: position 15,160 of record CAKRHL010000022.1, read on the forward strand.
ATGACAGTCACGCACACGTTTTCTTAAATAATGTACTAAAACAACTATAAATATATTTTCCGAAAAATAAAAACGTCTGAAGATAACCTCTTCAGGCGTTTTTATGATCATATCAGCAAAATAAATCCTATTATTTGTTTTCATTGCCCTGCTTGTCAATCTCTACAATGTTTTCTTTTTTCATAGGGATACGACAGTTTTTGTTATTACCAAACTCGACGATAACAACCTCATCCATGATATCGATCACAACACCAAAAAATCCGCTGGTAGTCAGAACGCTGTCACCTACCTCCAATGTAGTGAGCAGAGTATCATGCTCCTTCTGCTGCTTCTTCTGTGGACGGATTGCAAAGAACCAGAAAATACCAATGATAGCCGCATAGATCACTACCATGCTGAGAATCCCCTGTGTTGTAGACGCCTGTCCGTTTGCTGATGCCAATACACTTATTGCATTCATTTTAGTTCCTCCATACTTTCTAATTTTTTCTTTTTATATTCCTGGAAGCTTCCCTGTTCAATCGCCTCCCGAATTTCTTCCATTAAATGATTATAGAACCACAGATTATGTGTCACCATGCAGCGAAGTCCCAACATTTCCTTGGCTTTTAACAAATGACGGATATAGGCACGGCTGTATCTGCGGCATACCGGACAACCACAATCCTCATCCAGTGGCCTGTCATCTCTCTCATACTTTGCATTAAAGAGATTCATCTTTCCATGGTTGGTATATGCATGGCCATGTCTGCCATTGCGGGCAGGATATACGCAGTCAAAGAAATCCACACCACGCTCCACAGCCTCCAGAATATTCTGTGGTGTACCCACTCCCATCAGATAAGTCGGCTTGTCCTCCGGCAGATAATCAATCGTCTTCTCGATGACCTCATACATCTCATCATGGGTTTCTCCCACTGCAAGACCACCAAAAGCATATCCATCCAGATCCATCTCTGAGATCCTCTTGGCATGCTCGATCCGGATATCCTCAAAAGTACCTCCCTGATTGATACCAAATAATAGCTGATGGGGATTTAACGTCTCCTCCAGACCATTCAGACGTTTCATCTCCTTCTGACACCGCTCCAGCCATCTGGTGGTACGGTCTACAGAGTCCTGCATATACTTTCTGGTAGCAGGATGCGGCGGACACTCATCAAATGCCATCGCTATCGTCGAAGCAAGATGCGACTGTATCTGCATGCTCTCCTCCGGTCCCATAAAGATACGATGACCGTCGATGTGAGAGTTAAAATATACACCTTCCTCTTTGATCTTGCGAAGTCCCGCCAGAGAGAAAACCTGAAATCCACCGGAATCTGTCAGCACCGGGCGATCCCAGACAGCAAACTTACGTATGCCTCCCATATCATAAACCACATCATCCCCGGGTCTCACATGAAGATGATAGGTATTGCATAACATGATCTGCGTCTCTATCTCCTCCAGATCTCTGGTAGAAACGGCTCCCTTGATAGCACCGATCGTGCCGACATTCATAAACACCGGAGTCTCTACTGTCCCGTGAACTGTCTCCAGTCTGGCACGTTTCGCCCTTCCATCCTTACATATTACCTTATACATTCCTTTTATTTCCTCCAATATGTCTATCCGCGATAATAGCACCGCAATGCCCTTCATGTCAATATCTACGGAATAAATCTAATAAGAATTTAATAATTAGAACGACCACTACCACAGGAATAACAACCGTTACCGTAAATTTAAGCACAAATACCAATACAGCGATCACAATGACCGCAATAGAGATCATCATGGCATAACGAAATACTTTATCATACCACTTTTCTCCGGTGCCATTAAGATTCCCTTCCTGAAAGGTACCATCTGTCTGTGTTTCCCTGCTGTAATCATTTCGCGCCTGCTCCCTGTAGAAGTCTGCCATAGGTCCCTTTGAAGCCGTAAAGGAATCGATCAGTGTTCTTGCGATCAGTCTGGGATCCCCAAGCTCCTCACATACCTCTCTCTCAGACTTACTGCTCTCCGCAAAATAATTATCATAATAGCGGATATTGTCCTCAATATCCTGTGCCGGAATATTGCCCTCTAATGCCATGCGCAGCTCTGATAGAAACTCTCGTCTCGTCATGCTCTATCCTCCATTATTATAGAAACAACTTTGCAGCCTGCATAAATGCAGGCTGCAAAGCTGCTATATCCGTGTACGGCAGTTGCCGTTACCATATGCACTCTGCCGTCTCCATATATTCCTTTGTAAATCCTAGTTGAAAGCCTTTCCAACGGATCCGAAAAGCTCCATCTTCTCCTTAACAGTAGCCTTAATAGCCTCTGCGCCCGGAGCAAGAAGCTTACGAGGATCAAATCCCTTACCCTCAAGATCCTTGCCTTCCTCAATGTACTTACGTGTAGCTTCCTGGAATGCAAGCTGGCACTCTGTATTTACATTGATCTTTGCAACACCGAGAGAAATTGCTTTCTTGATCATGTCCGCAGGAATGCCTGTACCACCATGAAGTACGAGAGGCATATCACCTGTCTTAGCCTGGATCGCATCGAGAGTCTCAAAGCTCAGACCAGCCCAGTTCTCAGGATATTTACCGTGGATGTTACCGATACCTGCTGCAAGCATTGTTACACCGAGATCTGCAACCTTCTTACACTCCTCAGGATCTGCACACTCACCGGCACCGATGACACCATCTTCCTCGCCACCGATAGAACCAACCTCTGCCTCAAGAGAAAGACCAAGAATATTACATGCATTTACAAGCTCTGTAGTCTTCTGTACGTTCTCCTCGATCGGAAGGCTGGAACCATCAAACATGATAGAAGAGAAACCTGCATTGATACAAGCCTTTGCACCTTCGAATGAACCATGATCCAGATGAAGTGCTACAGGAACTGTGATGTTAAGCTCCTCGATCATTCCCTTTACCATACCAACAATGGTCTTGTAACCACACATATACTTTCCAGCACCCTCAGATACACCAAGGATAACCGGTGACTCAAGCTCCTGTGCTGTCTGAAGAATGGACTTTGTCCACTCCAGATTGTTGATATTAAACTGACCTACTGCATAGTGACCTGCTTTTGCTTTTGTAAGCATTTCTTTTGCTGATACTAACATAATCCTAATCCTCCATTTGTATAATTCACTACAAAAACCTCAATTCGTTGCTATTATATACCATTTTTTGCAAAAAGAAAATAGCAATTCTATAAAATCTTAATGAAATAAAGCTTTTATCTCGTCCAGATGCTCCATCGCCTGATCATATCCTGCCTGCCATGACTGCCGCAGAACCTTCACATCTTTTTCCAGACTTTTGAGCGGAGTCTCCGGGCGCAGCAGCACGGCACGTCCCTGTTTTTCCAGCTCCTCACAGAGCTTTACGGAGCGGTTATACTTTTTGTAACGGTTGACAAGCGCACGGGCAATGGCAGGATATTTCTTTTCAATACTGCGGGCGATCAAAATATCCGAACGGCGGCATGTTTTGATATATCCCTTCGGTCTGGTCAGCACCACCAGTACCTTGTCATTGCCGTCCGATAATACCTTATCGATCGGAACCGGGTTTGCAAGTCCGCCGTCAAAGTATTCTCTGCCCTGGATCACTGCCGGAGGAATGATCCCCGGCAATGCACATGTGCCATGAAACACTTCAAAATCTCTGTCAATATCCTTCTGGGTAAAATACTGTACATGACCTGTCTGTGCGTCCGTGGTCACGGCAATAAACTGACCGTCATACTTCCGGAAGGTTTCCATATCAAAGGGAACATGGATGTTTGGAATGTCACGAAACGCAAACTGTACTCCGAACATACTTCTTTCCTTCAGAAGATTTCTCTTACCCATATACCTCTTGTCATTGCGGTACTTTTCCAGCACCTCGATATTGCGTCCTCTCTGTCTGGAAATATACGATGCCGCATCGGCACTTCCTGCGGACACCCCGATACAATAAGGAAACATAATATCCTCATCCAGTAAAGCATCCATCACGCCACAACTAAACACCGGGCGGAATGTTCCACCCTCAAATAATACTGCCGGCATACCTGCTATCCTTTCTCAAAGCTTACTCTACAGAAACCACCTTATAATCCTGCTCCTCTACTGCCTTTGTCAGCACGTCATCTTCCACATCCGCTGTAAGCGTAACAACTGCCGTTCCCTTCTCATGACTTGCCTGAGCCTCTGCCACACCGTCAATGGC